>DATBGJ010000616.1:0-5829 GCA_036558045.1 Thermoanaerobaculia bacterium | reverse complement strand
GCCTGGCTACTCAAGGAGCTCGGCCCTTCGCCATGAGCGAGACGCCTCGCTTCGCGCGGCTCCAGGCGGCCTTCGAAGAGATCGTCGAGCTCGGGCAGGAGGACCGCGAGGAGGCCATCCGGCGGGCCAGCGGCGGCGACCACGGCTTCGCCGCCGAGCTGCGCGCGCTCGTCGCCGCGTCCGAGCGCGTCGGGACTCCGCTCGATGCTCCGCCTCTGAAGCTGCTCGACGACGCGGGCGAGGAGGTGCCCGGCTATCGGATCCTGCGCCGGATCGGCCGCGGCGGCAGCTCCGTCGTCTACCTCGCCGAGCAGTTGGGCGAAGGCTTCACCCGCCGCGTGGCGCTCAAGGTCCTCGACGCCAGCCCGAACGTCAGGCTCGCCCGCCGCTTCGGCGCCGAGCAGCGCATCCTCGCCGCACTGGAGCATCCGGGGATCGCGCGGCTGTACGACGCCGGCGTCGCGCCCTCGGGCCGCCCGTACCTCGCGATGGAGCTGGTCGAGGGCGAGACCCTCCTCGACCACTGTCACAGCACCCAGGCCCCGTTGCGCGACCGGCTCCGCCTCTTCCTCGCGGTCCTCGAGGCCGTCGGCTACGCGCACGCCTCCGCCGTCGTTCACCGCGACCTGAAGCCCGGCAACATCCTGGTCTCCGCGCGCGGCGAGCCCAAGCTGTTGGACTTCGGCATAGCGCGCCTGCTCGCCGACGCCGCGGACGGCGAGGCGACGGAGACCACCGTCGCGCCGCACCGCGCGATGACGCCGGCCTACGCCAGTCCGGAGCAGGTCCGCGGCGCCCCCGTCGGCACCCGGTCGGACATCTACTCGCTGGGCGTCGTCCTCTATGAGCTGCTCACCGGGCGGCGCCCTTACCGCCTCGCGGACACCAGCCGCGAGACCCTGGAGCGCGCGATCCGCGAGCAGGAGCCGGAAAGGCCGTCGGCCACCGTCGCCGACCTGCCGCTCCGCCGCGAGCTGCGCGGCGATCTCGACGCGATCCTGCTCAAAGCGCTGCGCAAGGAGCCGGAGTCGCGCTACCCCTCGGCGGCCGCCTTTGCGGACGACCTGAAGCGGTACCTCGCGGGGCGGCCGGTGCTCGCGCGGCGCGGCTCTCTCCTCTACCGCGCCGGCAAGGCGGTGCGGCGCCGGCGAGCTCTCCTCGCCAACCTGGCATTCGTCGCGTTGCTCGCGGCCGGCTCCTGGGGTTGGGCGCGGTGGACGCAGCAGGGCGCCGCGGCCGCGCGGCCGGGCGCTTCGCCATGGCAGGCGATCCCGGTGCGGGCCGCCGCCGCGGAGAGCTACCGCCGGGGCCTCGCGGCCCGCGCCCGTTTCGATCTCGCCGCGGCGCTGCGGTATCTGCGCGCCGCCGCGGAGGCCGATGCGGAGAATCCGCTCGTGCGCGCCGCGCTCGCCGACGTCCTGTCGCTCGCGGACCGCGCCGCGGAGGCCGGCGAGGAGGGGCGGCAGGCGCTCGCCCTCGCGGCGGCGCTGCCGCGCGAGAGCCGCCTCCTCGTCGAGTCGGTCGCCCTGCGGGAGGCGGGCAAGAGAGCCGAAGAGGCCAAGGTCCTGCGCTCGCTCGGGCTGCTCCGGCCGGACGACCTGGAGATCGGCCTGATGCTGGCCCGCAGCCTGATCCGCACCGGCGATCTCGCGGAGTCCCTCCAGGTGACGACCCGCCTCCGGGCTCTCCCGCCGCCCGCGCGCGACGACCTGCGGATCGACCTCATCGAGGCCGATGCGCTCCTGGACATGGGGCGCTCGCAGGAGTCGGCCGATCGGGCGGACGCGGCCGCTGCGGCCGCCAAGGCGCGCGGCCTGCCCTCGCTCATGGGGCGGGCGCTGCTGACCGCGGCGGCGGCGCACGACGGCCTGGGAGACACCGCGGCGATCCGCGCCCACGCCGAACAGGCGCGGCAGCTCTTCCACGCCCGCGGCGAGGTCGGCGGCCTCGCGAGAGCGCGGTATTTCCTCTGCCTGGCGTCGCTCCGCGAGGCGCGCCATGAGGACGTCGAGCGGGAGTGCGGGATCAACATCCGTCTCAACGAGGGCCTCGGCAATCTCGGCGGCATAGCGCGGGGGCTCAACGTCCTGGCGGCGTCGCGCCGCCGCCGCGGCCTTCTCCCCGAGGCCCGGGAGGCGTTCGCCGAAGCGCTGGCGGTCGCGAGCTCCCTGGGCGATCGGCTCAATCAAGGCCGCTTTCTGCACAACGTTGCCAACGTCGACCAGCAGCTCGGGCGGCTGCCGGAAGCCGAGGAGGAATTCCGCCAGGCGATCGCCGCCAGGCGCGAGGTCGAGGACCGCCGCGGCCTCGCGCTGTCGCTGGAAAGCCTGGCGGAGGTCCTGATGAAGCGAGGCTCCCTGAGCGAAGCCGAAGCCCTCCTGGTGGAATCGGAAGCGACGGCCCGCGAGCTCAAGTTGCGCGAGCTGCCGATCGTCCTCTCGACCCGGGGAGACCTCGCCGCGCTGCAAGGCGACCGTGAGCGGGCCCTCGACTGGTACGGTCAGGCCGCCGTCCTGCACGAGAAGGGGGGCGAGCGCGACAGCGTCGCCGAGATCCGCGCCTTCCGCGCCGAGCTCGAGGAGCCCGCCACCGCCGCCACCTGCCGCCGCCTCGAATCTGCGGAGCGGGAGCTCCGCGAGCTCGGCGATGACACGGGCACGACGGTAGAGATCTGGATCGCGACCTGCTGGAGCGAAGCCGGCGCTCCGCGGCGGGCCTCGCCGTGGCTGGAGAAAGCGGCCCGCGAGTCGCAGGCCGCGCAGGACAGCGAGACCCGCCTCCAGCTCGGGCTGGCGCAGGCTTCGGTGGCACTGCATGCGCGGGATTGGGCGGCAGCAGAGCGGCGGCTCGGCGAGACGTCCGCCGAGTGCCGCCGCCTCTCCTACGGTGCCCTGCTGCTCGAAGCCCGCCTTCTCGCGGCCCGCCTGGCCCTGACGAGAGGCGACCATCCCGAGCGGGTGCGGACCCTGGCCGAGGAGCTGCTGCGCGACGCCCAGGCGGCGCGCTTCGGACGCATCGCCCGCCAGGCCGGCGAGATCCTCGCCCACCCCCGCCTCGCCCGGAGCTAGGGAGGCCCGAAGGCGTAGAGAACGCTCGACTCCAAAGGCTCCGCGGCCTGGCCGACGACGTAGAGGCGCCCGCTCGCGGACAGCGCCGGATTCGTCGTATGGAAGTGCTCGTGCTGCAGCGGATGGGCAAGGATCTGCAGGTCGTACGACCAGACCTCGAGCCCGCCGAAGGTGGGGAGGAACGCCTGGGTCAGGCTCGCCGCGGGGGCTCCGAGAGCACCGTCGATGCTGTGGGGTTGGGGCCGCAACGTCGGGGCCAACCCATGGGTATTGGGATCGTACAGCCACCCGATGAACTCCGAGAGGGTGAACCAGACCCCCGGAGCCATCGCCGGAGGATGCTCCACCGGGTACTTGGTCTCGACCTGCCAGCTCAGCGAACGCGTCGCCAGGTCGTAGACCTTCAAGCGATGGGTGCTCGTGCCGATCGCCACCAGCCCCTCCGGGGTGACGGCCGGGCTCGACAGCAGCGTCTCTCTCTCGTCGGCAAAGGTGCTCCAGGTCTTCACCAGACGATCGGACATCGCGGCCGCCTCCGGACGGAACTGAAGAACCTTCAGCTCCGCGCAGATGTCTGTCACCGCCACCAGCGGCTGCGACGGCGTCGAAGAGCCTCGGATGACCGAGTCCATGATGGCCGGCGTCGAATCCGGCCAGCCGAGCTGCTCATAGAGCGGCGGCAGCGTGCCGGTCGAGGGCCAGAGGCCGGTCAGGAAATCCCAGAGGTCGCCGAGCACGCCGCTGCCGCCGCCGTGTAGATACAGGCAAACGTTGCCTACGGGATGGCGGGCGAAGAGCCGTCCATCCGTGGTGTAGACGAGCAGCTCGTTGGGGGTCCCGTTATCTGGGTTCGGGGTCGACACGTCCGCCAGCCGGGTGTTCCGGGCATGCACGAAGAGGAACGAGGCCCCGGTGCTCGCCAGCGTCCACACCTTCACCGATCCGGAGGAGACGCTGTTCTTGTCCTGCGTCCAGCGCGGCAGCTCGGTTTCCCAGATCGGCTTGCAGTCCTCCGACAGCAGCGCGAGGAAGCCCTGCATACCAGGCGTGGCAGGGCGCTGGAAGAGCACCGCCACCTCGCCGCCCGGCAGCACGGCCGGCGTGGACGTGAAGACTCCGCCGGGGAAAAAGACCGCGCAGCGGAACTTGCCGTCCGGCCAGAAGGCGTTGAGGATCCCGTTGGTCGTCCCGACATAGACCGTCTCCCCCCGGCCGATCGCCGGACCGCCCCAGGCGACGGGGCCGTTGAGCTGCACCGACCAGAGGGGCCTCACCCCGATGTCGGTCGCGACGTTGACGAAGCTGCTGTTGCCGATGTCGCCGTAGGCCTGATTCCAATCCCCTTGGGCAAGGCTCGGCACCGCCGCCAGCAGCGCCACCGCCGGCAGGAGCCGCCATATCCTCCCTCCGATCCTGTTTCGCATGATTCCTCCTTTTTGAGCAGCTATTCGGAGGCAAAGGCGGGAAAACGGGCCGGACGGGGACAGGCCGGACGCTTTTAGCGCGGCGGCGCGAACATTCCCCCTCGCGCCGAGCGACGCCTCCGGTGCACACGCTCATTCCGCTCCGCTGCCGCGCTTCCGGTATCGGCGTCTGGAACATTCGTCGGGACTTTCGGAACAGGCCGCAAGGGAGGCGGCTCCTTGCGCTCGCCCGCTGGGACTCCCCCCTCCTCATCCGGAGTATTCGCTTCGGCAGCGGGAGCATTCCGCTCAGCATCGGGGGCATTACGCTCGGGTAGTGGCTCATTTTGACCCGGCCTTAAACATGAACACCGGCGGAAGCAGGCCGATCATGTCCTCTACCGTCCACCGCTTTGCCTCGACGCCTGCCGCCTGCGCCGGGGTCCGGCCCTTCAGGCTCATGTGCGGGCGGGCGAAGTTGTAATGGAAGAAGTGGACCGCGCACGCCGCCGTATGGTTCTCCGCCTTCTTGCTGAAAGCGTTGGTCAACCGGGTGAACCGCCTCATGCTCATCCGCATAGTGAGGTTCTGCCGCTCGACGTAGGACGTGCTGACGTGCTTGGGGTCCGGGGAGCCTTGGATGCACCGCTTCTCGATTCCAACGCACTCCGCAGGGCTGTAGCGCGTCTCAGGGCCGCTCGGCTGCGCGGCATAGATCTTGTTGAGTTGCGCGAAATCGACCTCGCCGCCGAAAGCGTCCTCTACCGCCGAGAGGTACATCCGGTGTCCGTCCGTGGTCAACTGGACGCGAGAGACGAGACGGCGCGCTAGGTCCTGCATCAGCTCGGTAGCCGATCCCGCGTCCCGCGAGCCTACCAGCCAGGACGGCACAAGCTTGGTTTCCGCGTCGATGGCGGCGAACGTCCAAACGTCGCCGACGCCGAACGTGCCGCGCATCTCGGCGGGGACGTTCTTCTGCTTCGCGTAGACGAATTCCCAAATCTCGTCAACCTGCAAGCGCTTGCATGGTAGGTTGACTAGGTGCTCGTCGGCGTACTTCTGGCAGGACGCGGCGAGATCAAGCAATAGCTTAGTCACGGTGTTCCGGGAGACTCCCGTCATGCGGGACGTGGAGCGAATCGAGCAGCCCTCTACCAGGGCGGCGACTACGGCGGCGCGGTCGGCAGTGCTCAGTACGTTTGCCATACTGAGCATTATGCCAGAGCGGTTTCGGAAAGTCAAGTGCTTACCTCTATCCCAAGCCCGCCGGAGGAGCCTGGCTGTAAGCTCAATGACTGGAGTAGGTTACAAAAGAATACAGGGGGCTTTTTAGAGCCCCCTGGGGTTAGAATAATCGG
>DATBGJ010000615.1:0-3410 GCA_036558045.1 Thermoanaerobaculia bacterium | reverse complement strand
GAGCGCATCATGGGCGGACGTCTGATCGGTCAGCACGTCCGGCACCAGGCCGCTGGCGACCAGGTGCTCCAGGAGCTCCACGGCGTTGGCCTCGACGGCGATCGAGACCGCCTGCCGCCGGTCGCGCGCCGCGAGCGCCTGCTCGACGCCGGTCTGCAGATCCGGAGCCACGGTGTCGAGATAGCGCGTGGCGAGGCGGCGCTCGATGCGCGTGCGGTCCACCTCGGCCACCAGGCAGACGCCCTCGTTCATGGTCACGGCGAGCGGCTGGGCGCCGCCCATGCCGCCCAAGCCGGCGGTGACGGCGAGCCGCCCGGCGAGCGAGCCGCCGAAGCGCTGGCGGGCGCATTCGGCGAGCGTCTCGTAGGTCCCCTGCAGGATGCCCTGGGTGCCGATGTAGATCCACGAGCCGGCCGTCATCTGGCCGTACATGGTGAGGCCGAGCCCCTCCAGCCGCCGGAACTCGTCCGCCGTGGCCCAGTGGGGCACCAGCAGCGAGTTGGCGATCAGCACCCGCGGCGCCTCCGCGTGCGTGCGAAAGACCGCCACCGGCTTGCCGGACTGCACGAGGAGCGTCTCCTCGTTCCCCAACCGCTTGAGCGTCGCGACGATCGCCGCGAAGCACTCCCAGTTGCGCGCCGCCTTGCCCGAGCCGCCGTAGACCACCAAGTCCTCCGGGCGCTCGGCGACCTCCGGGTCGAGATTGTTCATCAACATCCGCAGGGCGGCCTCCTGCTGCCAGCCGCGGCAGGAGATCTCCGCGCCGCGCGGCGCGCGCACGGTGCGGGGTCGAACGGCGCTGAGGATCGGGGTCGTCGTGGTCATAGGCGTATTCTACTCTCCTGGTTACCCTGATCTGTCCCGTCCGTGACTGTGGGAGGCCTCTCGAGCGGCGGAGCCGGAGCCTCGCCTGCCCACAGGGGCACGCCTTCGATCTCGCGCGCAGCGGCTATTGCAACCTGCTGCAGCCCCAGGACCGGCGCTCGCCGCGGCCCGGCGATCCGCGCGCCGTGGTGGAGGCCCGCCGCCGTTTCCTCGACGCCGGATACGGCGAGCCCCTGCTCCAGGCCCTGTTGGAGGAGATCGACGCGCTCGCCCTGCCGCCCGGCGCCGCCGTGCTCGACGTCGGCTGCGGCGAAGGAACCTGCCTCGGCAGGATCGCCGGCGAGCGGCCGCTCGAAGCCCATGGGACCGACCTCTCGACAGCCGCCATCGACCTCGCCGCGCGGCGCTATCCGGGGCCGACCTGGATCGTCGCCAACGCCGACCGGCTCCTCCCCTATGCCGCGGGCTCCTTCGATCTCGTCCTCTCGATCGACGCCCGTCTGCCGGCGGCGGAGCTGCGGCGGGTCCTCTCTCCCCAGGGCCGGCTTCTCGTGGCGGTGCCGGCGCCCGACGATCTCGTCGAGCTGCGCGCGGCGGTGCTCGGCGAAGGGAGGCTGCGCGACCGCATGGAGCGGGCCGCCGACGCGCTCTCCGGCCACTTCGAGATCGCGGGCCGCAGGAGGATCGGCCACACGGTACGGCTCACTCCAGAGGCCGCGCGCGACGCTCTCGCCGCCACCTACCGCGGCGCCCGCCGGAGCCAACGGGAGCGCAGCGATGCGATCTCCGCCATGGACGTAACGCTCAGCCATGACCTGGCCTGCTGCAAGAGAGGCTGAAGACCAGAAATTGACAGCCTTCTGTTCCTCTCGCTGCCAAAATTTGTCGTCCCGCGTGGGCTGATCGAAGCTAAGTCACTGAAAACAAGGAAACAAGCACCCAGGTATGCGCCTTGCTCTTCCCTGTTTCCAGCGCGACACAACAAAGGTTGGCTACTCTGGGTTGGCTGAGTTTCCCCCTAGCGCCCCCTAAGGGGGCTTTTTTTTTGTCCGCATAGATGTCCGCATAGAATAATGGGCGGCGGACATGCACGCGCCCGCCCGGCCTCCCCTCTCCGTCGTCATCCCGACGCATGATACGCGGGAGCTCACGCTCCGCTGCCTCGAGGCTCTCTACGTTTCTCCACCGCCCGTGATGGAGGTGATCCTGGTCGACGACGCCAGCGGCGACGGCACCGCCGAGGCGGCGCTCGCGCGGCATGCCGGGATCGTCGTCCTGCGCAACGAGCGGCCGGAGCGCTTCACCCGCTCGGCCAACCGCGGCCTGGCCCGCGCCGCGGGCGAGATCCTGCTGCTCCTCAACAGCGATACCGAGGTGGAGCCCGGCGGGCTCGCCCGCCTGCTCGACGCCTTCGCGCGGCAGCCGGACCTGGGGATCGCGGGGGCCCTTCTCCACTATCCGGACGGCTCGCCCCAGTGGAGCGGCGGCCGCGAGCCGTCGCCGGCCTGGTTCTTCGCACTGGGCAGCGGCCTGCCGGGGCTGCTGGAGCGCCTGCCGCTCTACCGGCGCGCCAAGCCTCTCGCTCCGGCGCATCCCGCGCGCGTGGACTGGGTGACGGGAGCGGCGATGGCGATCCGCCGGGCGGCGTGGGAAGCGGCGGGGCCCTTCGACGAAGGCTTCCACTTCTACGCCCAGGACCTCGACCTCTGCCTGCGCGCCGGACGCGCCGGCTGGCGTACGGAGGTACGGCCGGAGCTGCGGGTGCTCCACCATCACGGCGCGACCATCGGACAGGCCCCGGGCGCCGCGCGGCGCCAGCACCCCGAGCTGCTGTGGAGCGACCTTCTGCGCTGGGCCCGCAAGCACCGCGGCGAGCGCTGGGCCGGCCGCGCCGAGACGGCGTTGCGCACGGGAGGCGCCCTGCGTCTGCTCTCGCGGCGCCTGGCGCGCCCTTTCCTCGCGGCCCCCAAGCGCCGGTCCTGGCGGGAGGAGGATCAGGCCTTGCAGGCAGCGATAGAAGGCTTGGGAGAGTAAGGTCCGCTTGCCATCCTCCGCCGCAAGGTATAGAAAGCCGTCCGTCCGACGAGGGCCAATCATGTTCGAGATCTTCCGCTACCGCGACCTCATCGCCACCCTGGTCTCCCGGGAGCTCAAGGTGCGCTATCGGCGCTCCGCCATCGGCTTCACCTGGACGATGCTCCAGCCGCTGCTCATGATGCTGGTGCTGCAGATCGTCTTCAGCTCGATCTTCCGCTTCAAGCTCGACTTCGGAAACTATCCGGTCTTCGTCATGGCCGGGCTGCTGTTCTGGAACTTCTTCAGCCAGAGCATCGTGGCCTCCATGAACAGCCTCAAGGGCAACGCCCAGCTCCTCCGCAAGCTGCCGATCCCCCGGGAGGTCTTCCCGCTGGCCACCGTCATCTCCGGCGTCGTCAACCTCTGCTTCGCGCTCGTGCCGCTGCTGCTGATCCTGCTGGTGACGCACCATCCCATCACGCCCGCCCTGCTCTTCCTGCCGATCTCCATCCTGCTCGCCGGGCTGTTCACCCTCGGGGCCGGGCTCCTGCTCTCTCCCCTCGCCGTCT
>DATBGJ010000614.1:0-3054 GCA_036558045.1 Thermoanaerobaculia bacterium | reverse complement strand
GAGCGTCGTTGGTGTGCAAGGTCGAGAGCACCAGGTGACCGGTCTCCGCGGCCGTCAACGCCGTCGCCACCGTCTCCAGGTCGCGCATCTCGCCGACCAGGATGACGTCCGGATCCTGGCGCAGCGAGGCCCGCAGCGCCTCGTGGAAGGAGCGCGCGTCCCGTCCCACCTCGACGTGCTCGACGACGGAGCGGACCGAGCGGTGCTCGTACTCGATGGGGTCCTCGATGGTGATGATGTGGCTGGTGCGGCTGCGGTTGATCTCTCCCACCATGGCGGCCAGCGTCGAGGACTTGCCGGAGCCGGTGGGGCCGCAGACCAGGACGAGTCCGCGGCTGGGCTTCACCAGCTCGCCGAGGATCGCGGGCAGGTTGAGGCTCGCCAGCGTCGGGATCTCCGTCGGCAGGGCGCGGAGGGCCGCCGCCGGCTCGCCGCGCTGGCGATGCAGGTTCACCCGAAACCGCCAGGCGGCGCCGGCGCCGGTCTCTTCATCGCGGCGGGCCAGCCGCAGGGTGAAGTCCGTCGAGCCGCGCTCCTCCAGGTCCTTGCGCTCCTTGGCGCCGACGTGGGGCTGCAGCATGCGCGCCACCTCCTCGCCCTCCAGCGGCGCCACGTCCTCCATCTTCGCCAGCCGGCCGTTGACGCGGAAGATGGGCGGCAGGCCGGCGATGAGCAGCAGATCGCTGGCGCGCCGCTGTACGATGCCGGCGAGCAGCCGGTCGAGCGCCTCGCCCTCGCCGACGATGGACTGGGAGGTACCGTCCAGCGGCAGCGCCTGTTCCAGGACGACGGGCTCGAAGGCGAGGTCCGGCTCGTCGAAGGCCGGAGCGGAGCCGCCCTCCCGGCGGTTGAGCTCGCGGACGAGCTGGTTGAGGTCGGTATCGCTCAGATGGTCGCTCATGACGCCTTGAGCATACGGGGGAATCGGGAGAAACGTCGCCTCTCAGGGAAATCCGCGTGATAGCGTTTGGAGGATGCCCTCCATCCCTGACCCCACCCTCCCCCGCTGCGGCTGGGCGACCAGCGATCCCCTCTATCTCGCCTACCACGACGAGGAGTGGGGCGTGCCGGTGCACGACGACCGGCGCCTCTTCGAGATGCTGATCCTGGAGGGAGCGCAGGCCGGGCTCTCCTGGATCACCATCCTCAAGCGCCGCGAAGGGTACCGCCGCGCCTTCGAGGGATTCGACCCCGAGCGCATCGCCCGCTACGGCAAGCGGGACGTGGACCGGCTGCTCGCCGACACGGGGATCATCCGCAACCGCGCCAAGATCGCAGCCACCATCAAGAACGCGCAAGCCTGCCTCGCCGTCGCCGAGGAAGCCGGCAGCCTCGACCGCTTCCTCTGGCAGTTCACCGGCGGCAAGCCCAAGGTCAACCGCTGGCGGACCCTGAAGGAGGTCCCCGCCGAGACGCCGGAATCCAAGGCGATGAGCAAGGAGCTCAAGCGCCGCGGCTTCGGCTTCGTGGGCTCCACCATCTGCTACGCCTTCATGCAGGCCGTCGGCATGGTGGACGACCACGTCCTGAGCTGCTTCAAGCGGGCCGGACGTCACCCCACCGCCCGCTCCTGAAAGATCCGCCAGTCGTCCAGCCGCAGCGCCGTCAGCTCGCGTCCCCAGGCGGCGCCGGTGTCGAGCGCGGCGACGCCGTCCTCGACGTGGAGCCCGAGCGCCGCCCAGTGACCGAAGATCACCGTGGCGCCGGCGCTCTTGCGGCCGGGCACCGAGTACCAGGGACGGCATCCCTTGGGCGCCTCCTGGGGCGGACCGCTGAAGTCCGGGCACATGCGGCCCTGATCGTCGAGCGTGCGCAGCCGGGCAAAGCCGGCGAGCGCGGCGTGCGCCCGCTCGTGGCCGGTGAGGTCATCGCTCCAGCGCTCCGCCGTCTTCTGGTCGATGGCGGCGAGGAGCTTGGGGCCCTTCTCGCCGCGCAGCCGCTCCTCCACCTCGCGCGCCAGCCGCGCCGCGCCGCCGGGGGTCCAGCTCGGGAAAAGGCCGGCGTGCACCAACAGAGTCTCCCCTTCGCGATGCACGAAGGGACGGTGCCGCAGCCAGAGCAGGAGATCGTCTCGATCGCGAGCCTCCAGCACCGGCTCCAGGGTGTCGCGCCTTCTGGTCTCGGACAGCCCGGCGGCCAGGGCCAGCAGATGTAGATCGTGATTGCCCAGCACGACGACGATGCGGTCTCCCTGCTCCATCGCCCAGCGCAGGACCTCCAGCGATCGCGGCCCGCGGTTGACCAGATCGCCCACGAACCAGAGGCGGTCCTGCCGGCGGTCGAAGGCGATCCGCCGCAGCAGGCGCTTCAGGGTCGCGAAGCAGCCGTGGACGTCGCCGATCGCATAGGTGGCCATGGGCGGTGCATTTTCCTACACCCCCCCAAGCCACGGATACCCCATATCCTCCCAATACCCGCCGGGCCGCTCGGCGGTGAAGGTCATGCGCGTCAGATACTTGGTCAGCTTGTAGCCGAGCTTGACCGGCGAGTAGAGGCGCAGCGGCGCGCCGTGGGCCGGCGCCAGCGGACGGTCGTTGAAGGCGTAGGCGAGGATCGTCTGCGGATGCATCGCGCTCTTCAGGTCCCAGCCGTTGAAGTAGCCGCGGTCGAAGGTGTCGAAGCGCAGGTACCGCGCCTCGTCCGTGGGCTCGATGAGCGCCGTCACGGCCGACACCGGCACGCCGGTCCAGGTGGCGATGGCGGACCAGCCCTCTACGCAGTGATGCTTGATGGTGTAGGTCACCCGCGGCAGAGCCTGCAGCATCTCCAGGGTGAGATGCATGGGCTTATGCACGCGGCCGCCGATCTCCAGCGCCCAGTTTTCCGGCTCCTGGAGCCGCGACAGAGGGCGCGTGATCGAGTAGGCGGGGAAATTCCGCTCCGGCGTGCGAGCGGAGACCGGATACTGCGGCGCCAGCCGGTGCCCGGAGAGCAGGACCTTCTCCCCCACCACGTCGTTGACGCGCGAGGCGCCGCGCAGCAGCGGCAGCAGAGGGCCGCCCTGCCAGCCGCAGGCGCCGGCGAGAGAGGCGGCGCCGGCGGTGAGGCCGAGAC
>DATBGJ010000613.1:0-1685 GCA_036558045.1 Thermoanaerobaculia bacterium | reverse complement strand
TTCCGCTCCCCTCCCGGCGGACCCTATCGCTGCTGACCTGATTCAGTGTCAAGAACCCGGTTCTTTTCAATTTGCTTTTTCCGGTGACTGTGGCGAGGGGGAAACACCCGTTCCCATTCCGAACACGGCAGTTAAGCCCCTCAGCGCCGATGGTACTGCGCGCGAAAGTGCGTGGGAGAGTAGGTCGTTGCCGGGAAGTAATTTCAAAAGCCCCTTGGGACTCCCCAAGGGGCTTTGTTTTTGGCCCGCTTCCTCCATAGAGTCGGCGCGTTGAAGCTCAAGGCCGTCCTTCTCGCCGCTCTCCTCGCCGGCGCCGCGCTCGTCCTCGGTCTCCTCCTGCGGCCGGCCGCGCCGCCTCCGCATCGCGCTCCCCTCCTCGTCATCGGCATCGACGGCGGCGAATGGAAGGTCATCCGCCGCCTGTGGAGCGAGGGCGAGCTCCCCCACCTCAAGGCCATCGCCGAGCGCGGCGTCACCGCCACCCTGCGCACCGCCTACAACGCCTCTCCCGTCATCTGGACGACGATCGCCACCGGCGTGACGCCGCCGGTCCACGGCATCACCGATTTCGTCGTCGCGACGCCGCGCGGCAACGTGCCGGTGTCATCCACCGTGCGCAGGGTGCCGGCCCTCTGGAACATGCTGTCGCGGAGCGGACGCCGGGTCGCCGTGCTGGGCTGGTGGGCCTCCTGGCCGGCCGAGAACGTCAACGGCGTCGTGGTGACCGACCGCGCGTTGAGGAATCTGGAGGCGCGGGTCTTCCCGCCTTCCTACCTGCCGCGTTTTCTCGCCGACCTGCGGCAGGCCGACGCCGATCCCGGACTGTTCCAAGCCGACGACCCGCAGCGGCAGGACCGCGTCATGGCGCGGTCGGCGGCGCGCCTGGTCAACGAGGGCTATGATCTCGTCCTCCTCTACTTCCGCACTCCCGACCTCGTCAGCCACAACGAGTGGAAGTACTTCGAGCCGAGAGGATTTGCGTGGGTCGATCCCTGGGAGCTGGCGCAACGCCGGGACCGCATCCCGCGCGTCTACGAAGCGGTGGACCGCGAGATCGGGCGCATCCTCGCCGCCGCGCCGCCGTCGACCAACGTCCTCGTCCTCTCGGACCACGGCTTTCACGCCGCGCCGCGCGAGGACGTCAAGGCGCTGGTCGACATGAACGCCGTGCTCGAGCGGCTCGGCTATCTGGCGCGCCGGCCGGACGGGGAGGTCGATTTCTCCCGCTCGCGCATCTACACCTATGGCACGCCGGACTTTCAACGCACCAAAATGCTGCGCTTCGGGCCGGTGAAGCCGGCCGAGCGCGCCAGCCTGCGCCGGCGATTGGAGGCGGACCTCGCGGCCGTCACCAACGGTCGCGGCGCGCCGCTCTTCCTGCTGCGGGAGGCGCGTCCGCGGCGAGGCGAGAACGGCGACCTCGTGGCGGTGGTCCGCCTGCCGCGGCTCACGCCGGTGCTGCGGGTGCGCGGCCGGCCTTTCCCGCGAGCGCTGCGGATCGTGGGGCGGATCTCCGGCACGCATGGCGCCCTGACGCACGGCATCTTCCTGGCCGCCGGACCGGACATCGATCCGGCCGCGAAGCTGGAGGGCTTCCATATCCACGACGTCGCGCCGACCATCCTCTACGGACTGGGGCTGCCGGTGGCCGAGGACTTCGCCGGCCGGCCGTGGATGGATCTCTT
>DATBGJ010000612.1:0-5091 GCA_036558045.1 Thermoanaerobaculia bacterium | reverse complement strand
GGCCGGCCTCGCGGCGGGAGAACGCTGCCTCTTCGTCGGCCATGCCACGAGCGGCCGGCGGCTCCTGCACGCCCTCGAAGACGCGGGCGTCGACGCCGGCGCCGAGCACGACCGCGGCGCGCTCCTCCTGCTGGCGCGTCGGGAAGACTGGCTGCCGCGGGGGCCGTTCGATCCCGGCAGGATGATGGACCTCCTCCGCCGGACGGAGCAGCAGGCCCTGGACGACGGCTTCTCTGGCCTCCGCGCCACCTGGAACCTGTGCTGGCTGCTGGAGGGGAACCCCGGAGCCGACCGGCTGATCGAGTATGAAGCCCAGCTCAACCGCTTCCTCGCCGGCAGCCGCACCTGCGCCCTCTGCCGCTACTCCCACGACGCCTGCTCCGCCGCGACGATCCAGGAGGCCCTCCACACCCATCCGCTGGCCGTGCTGGGCGATCAGATCTGCTCCAACGCCTACTACGAGCCGCCCGAGATCGTGCTCGGCGACCGTACCCCGGAAGAGCGCATCGACTGGATGATGGCCCAGCTCTGGCGCAACCGCCTCAACGAGCAGAAGCTCGAGGAGACCACTCTGCGGCTCTCCCAGAAGCGGGCGGCGCTGGCGCGGGCGGACCGGGCGAAGGAAGACCTGCTCGCCATGCTCGCCCACGAGCTGCGCAATCCGCTCGGCGTCATCAGCAACGCCCTGCAGGTGATCCGGATGAAGGGCGACGGCGACGAGATGCCGCGGCGGGCCATCGACGCCGCCGAGCGGCAGGTCCACCACCAGGCGATGCTCATCGACGACCTGCTCGAAGCTTCCGTCGTCATCCGCGGCGACATCGAGCTGCACCTGGAGGACCTGGACCTCACGGAGCTGGTGCGCGAGACCGTCGAGGGGCACCTGAAGTCGTTCGAGGATGCCGGCCTGCGGCTCGATCTCGAGCTGCCGCGCGAGCCGCTGCGCATCCGCGGCGACCGGCTGCGGCTCTCCCAGGCCCTCTCCAACCTGCTCGACAACGCCGTCAAGTTCACCGCCGCCGGCGGCCGCATCGGCGTGCGCGCGGCGCGCACGCCCGATGGCCGGCGGGCCGAGATCCGCGTCGCCGACGAGGGCGCCGGCATCGAGCGGGAAGAGCTGCCGCACGTCTTCGAGGTCTTCACCCAGGCCGATCACAGCCTCGACCGCTCGCTCGGCGGCCTCGGCGTGGGTCTCGCCATCGTCAAGGGCCTCGTCGAGATGCACGGCGGCGAGGTCGAAGCGCGCAGCGAAGGGCAGGGCAAAGGCGCCGAATTCTTCTTCCGCATTCCCCTCGCCATCGCCGAGGTCGAGGACCATCCCGCGGCGGCGCACAGCGCGAGGAAGGTCCTGGTCGTCGAAGACAATCCCGACGCCGGCGCCATGATGCGCGAGTTCCTCGAGCTCTCCGGTCATGAGGTCGCGCTCGCGGTCTCCGGCAAGGACGGCGTCGAAGCCGCCCGCCAGTTTCACCCCGAGGTGGTGCTCTGCGACCTCGGGCTCCCCGGCATGAACGGCTACGAAGTCGCCGCCGAGCTGCGGCGCGATCCCTCCACCCGCTCCGCCCGGCTGATTGCCGTCACCGGCTACGGCCGCGACGAAGACCGCCGCCGCTCCAAGGAAGCGGGTTTCGACCTCCATCTCACCAAGCCCGTCGATCCCGCCAAGCTCCGCGCCCTGCTGGAAGAGCAGCAGGGAGGCCGGATTCACTGAAAAGCCCCTCTCCTTTAGGAGAGGTTGGGGTGAGGTCGAACGGGCAAGCCGGCTTGCGATAGCCTTCCGCACCGCCATGCCCCGCCGCCTCCCCCTCATCCTCCTGCTCGCCGCCCTCCTGCCCTCCTGCCACCGCGAGGCGCCGCGCCCGCGCAACGTGATCTTCATCCTGGTCGATACGCTGCGCGCCGACCGCCTGGGAGCCTATGGCTACGGGCGCGCCACGAGCCCCAACGTGGACGCCTTCGCGCGCGAGGCCGTGCGGTTCGCCGACGCCCGCAGCCAATCCTCGTGCACGTTTCCTTCCGCCAACTCGATGCTCACCTCGCGATGGCCGTCCGCCTTCCTCGGCCAGCGGTTCCGGGAGCTGGGTATTCCGGGCTCGATTCTGTCTCTCGCCGAGATTCTGCAGCGCCACGGGTTCCACACTGTCGCCGTGTCGGCCAGCCCGGTGGTGCGCAGGACGCCGAGCCGCTTCAACCCGGCCGGCGGCTTTGGCCGCGGCTTCGACGTGTTCCAGGAAGACTGCCTCTGGAAGTCCGCCGAATGCGTCAATCGGCAGGCCGCGGAGCATCTGAAATCGGGCGGCCGGCCGCTCTTCCTCTACCTCCACTACATGGATCCGCACGGTCCGTATCGGCCGCCGAAAACTTGGCGGCGCAAGTTCGCGCGCGGCCGCCGGCCGCTGAGGTGGGTACGCGCCGGCGACCCCAATCCAATCGGCGATTGGATCTACAAAGGCAAGGAGATTCCCGGCTTCACCCCGGACGATCTGCGCTTCCTCAAGGACCTCTACGACGAGGAGATCGCCTTCTTCGACGACCGCTTCGGCGGCCTGCTGGCGGCAATGCGCGCCGCCGGCCGGCTCGACGATTCGCTCGTCGTCTTCGTCTCCGACCACGGCGAGGAGTTCCTCGAGCACGGCGACATCAAGCACTGCCGGAACCTCTTCGACAGCTCGATCAAGGTGCCGCTCCTGTTGCGGATCCCCGGCGTCGAAGGCAAGACGGTCTCGCGACCCGTGCAGAACCTCGACCTCGTCCCCACCATCCTCGATTACCTCGGCCTCGAGACCCAAGCGCCCTTGGCAGGAAAGAGCCTGCGGCCGGTCATCGAGGAGCGCGCGAAGACGGACGAGCTCCAGTTCGGCATGCAGGGGACCTACCGCAGCGCTTCCGACGGACGCTTCAAGCTGATCCAGGACCTCGGTTCCGGCGCTGTCTCCCTCTTCGATCTCGCCGCCGATCCCGGCGAGACGAAGGACGTCCTGCGCCGCGAGCGCCGCGCCTACGCCCGGCTGCGCGACGCCCTCACCTCCTGGATCGGCCGCAGCGAAGGCAAGGGAATGGAAACCGAGAGCCTGCGGAAGGCGCGCGAGGCGGAGGAGAGGCTGCGGTCGCTCGGATATATCGAGTAGACAGACCCGGGCGGCATGCGGGCCGGGAATGCCGTTGACCTCCCCGGCGTTCTCATGAGAGCATCCCCTCCCTCGCTTCCCAAGCGAGGCGAAAGCAGCTAGGATACTGACGCGGGGTGGAGCAGTCTGGTAGCTCGTTGGGCTCATAACCCAAAGGTCGCAGGTTCAAATCCTGCCCCCGCAACCAATCTCGACAAGATCCGCCGCAGAGGCGTTCCGGAGGCAGGGTGGCGAAGGCCCCCTGCTTTTTTGCTGTTCGGCGCCGTAAGGAGAGACGAGCGTGAACCTGGAGAATCGCAAGATCCTCGTGCTCGGCGGCTACGGCCTGGTGGGCATGGCCGTCTGCCGCGAGCTGCTGGTCCGCAGGCCGCGGGAGATCCAGATCCACAGCCTGCGCATCGAGGAATCGGAGAAGGCGGCCGAGGAGCTGAAGGCCGAGGCCGGCTCGACCGTGCTCTCCACCTCGGCCGGCAACATCTTCGGCCTCGTCCAGCAAGGCTCCGTGCGCGAGCGTATCCACGCCGAGCTGCGCCGGCTGGAGGACGAAGACCTCGGCACGTTCGTGCTCTACGACCTCCTCGTCCGCTCGCGGCCCGACGTGGTGATCGACTGCGTCAACACGGCCACGGGCATCGCCTACGGCGACATCTTCCGTTCCGCCGAAGAGCTGCTGCGGCAGTTGGAGGGGGGCGAAGTCGATCCGGGCGCCGCCGAGCGCCTGCTGGACGCCCTCTACATGCCGCGGCTCATCCGCCACATCCAGGTCCTCTACCGCGGCATGATCGACGCCGGTACCCGCGCCTACGTCAAGGTGGGCACCACCGGCACCGGCGGCATGGGTCTCAACATCCCCTACACCCACTCCGAGGAGCGGCCGAGCCGCGTGCTGCTCTCGAAGAGCGCCCTCGCCGGCGCCCAGTCCATGCTGCTCTTCCTGATGGCCCGCACTCCGGGCGCGCCGATCACCAAGGAGATCAAGCCGGCGGCGGCCATCGCCTGGAAACGGATGGGCTACGGTCCCATCGCGCCGCGCGGCAAGCCGCTGCAGATGGTGGATGCCCGGCCCATGCCTCTGGGCGCGACCTTCTCCACCGAGGATCCCGCCGCCGCGCGGCTGCGCGGCGAGCCCTACCAGAACGTCTACATCGACACCGGGGAGAACGGCGTCTTCAGCCTGGAGGAGTTCTCCACGGTGACCAGCTACGAGCAGATGGAGTTCGTCACTCCCGAAGAGATCGCCAGCTACCTGGTGTTCGAGATCGAGGGGCGCAACACCGGCTACGACGTCATCAACGCCCTGGACGGCGCGGTGCTCGGCCCCACCTACCGGGCGGGCATCCTGCGCCACTGGGCCCTGGAGCAGCTCAACGAGATGGAGCGGCAGCACGGCGTCCACAGCGTCGCCTTCGAGATGCTGGGCCCGCCGCGCAACTCGAAGCTCCTCTTCGAGGCCCACCTGCTGCGCCTCGCCTTCCCCAACATGGCGGCCGTGCGCACCTCGACCCCCGAGGCGGTCCGCGACGCCCTCGACCGGCTGGTGCGCCAGGACCCCGAGGTGGCGAACCGGGTGGTCTCGGTGGGCATCCCCATCCTCCTCGACTCGGGAGAGGTGATCCGCGGCGTCCACGTGATCGTCCCCCCCGATGCCTCAGGGGAGGAGGTCACTCCCGAGAGGCTGGAATCCTGGGTGCGCGACGGCTGGGTCGACCTCCGCCTCGCCAACTGCGCCAGATGGGTCGAGCGCTTCCAGAAGATCCACGAGGAAGTCTCGGCCCTCCCCGCCGACGACACCTCCAGCCGCTACCTCCGCAACCGCCGCTTCTGGCACAAGATCGACGTCATCCAGCCCGGCAAGGTGGTGGGGTGGATCCTGGGGACGGAGGAGGGGGGAGCGCGGATCAAGGGGTGATCTCCGGCGGCCAGACGGGGGTCGATCAGGCGGCCCTCCGGGCGGCCCGAAATC
>DATBGJ010000611.1:0-1551 GCA_036558045.1 Thermoanaerobaculia bacterium | reverse complement strand
TCGCTGGAGAGGGGGCCAGGGGGTGAGGTTTCGAAGGGCAGAACGCTTCGATGACAGAATCCCCCCAATGCCCACCGCCCCCCTGACCCGCGACGCGCCGTTCCCCCGGCGCCTCTTCGCCTACTTCGCGGAGCGCTTCCCGCTGCTCGGCTACGGCGTGCTGATCGCCGCCTACTACTCGTCCAACCAGTTCCTCGCCCGCACCCTGACCGAGCCGGGCCGGCCGATGCATTACGACGCCACGACGGCGATGGGCGCGGTGACGCTCCTCTGCTTCTTCTTCCACCTGCGCGTCTTCGACGAGCACAAGGACTACGCCGAGGACGCCGTTCATTATCCGCACCGCGTGCTGCAGAGCGGCCTGATCACGTTAGAACATCTGAAGGCGCTCGGCGAAGCCTGCCTCGCGATCGAGCTCTTTCTCACGCTGTGGCGCGGCATCCCGGCTTTAACGGCCTGGTTCGCGGCGTTCTTCTTCTCGCTCCTCATGTTCAAGGAATTCTTCGTGCGCGACTGGCTCAAGCGGCACTTCCTCCTCTACGCCACCAGCCACCTGCTGGTGATGCCGCTGCTGGCGCTGATGATCTTCAGCTTCGCCACCGGCCGCTGGCCGTGGGAAGCGCCGCTCTGGTTCTGGATCTACGCCTGGGTGGGCTTCTTCGTCACCTTCAACTGGGAGGTGTCGCGCAAGATCCGCGCACCCGAGGACGAGATCGAAGGCGTAGACTCCTACACGCGCGTCTTCGGCACCTACGGCGCGGCGTACGTGGTGCTGCTCATCCGCGTCATCGACACCGGCCTGGTGGCCCTGGTCGGCTGGCATCTCGGCCTCTCGCCGTGGTTCTACGCCGCCCTGGTGCTCCTCTTCCTCGTCTGCCTCACCGGCTTCTTCCAGTACCGTTTCCACACCAACCGCAAGACCGCCAAGCGGATGGAGACCTACGCCGGCATGTACGTCATCGCCTTCGACGTGATCCTGGCGGTTGAGATCGCACGACGGTATGGGATTCGGTTATGAGCTCCCTCGGCGGCAAAGCCACCAACCTCGCCATTCTGGAATCCCTCGGCTTCCCCGTGCCACCCTGGTACGCGATCACGACCGAAACGTTCGAGCGGGCCCTGGGAGATCTCCGCGAGCGCATCGCCGCCCGCCTCGCCGGCGCGGACGACCTCGCCGCCGCCTCCGCCGAGATCCGGGATTGGGTCGGCAACATCGATCTCCCGCCCGGCCTCGAGGACGAGATCGCCGCCGCCCACGCCGAGCGCATCGGCGAGGACGCTTACGTGGCCGTGCGCTCCTCGGCGGCGGGGGAGGACGCGGCGGGCGAATCCTTCGCCGGACTGCATGACAGCTTCCTCTTCGTCCGCGGCCGGGAGCGTCTCCTCGCGGCGGTCCGCAAGGTCTGGGCCTCGGCGTGGAACGAACGGGCGCTGGCCTACCGGCGGGCGAAGGGGATCCCTCTCGACGCGATCGCGGTCGGGGTGGTGGTCCAGCGGATGGTCGAGGCGCGGACCAGCGGCGTGCTGTTCACGGCCAACCCGAACACCGGC
>DATBGJ010000610.1:0-9184 GCA_036558045.1 Thermoanaerobaculia bacterium | reverse complement strand
GGACGCCCTGGGCTCGTTCCATGGGCCGGCCGTCTCGCAGCCTCGCCGGCCCAAGGTGGAGGGAACGCTCGTCGGCCGCATCGAGATCCCGCGCGTCGGCGTCTCCGCCATCGTCCTCGAGGGGATCACGAACAAGACGTTGCGGCGCGGCGTCGGCCACATCCCCGAGACCTCGCTGCCCGGCGCCGAGGGCAACGCCGGCCTCGCCGGCCACCGCGACAGCTTCTTCCGCGCGCTCAAGGACATCCGCGAGAACGACCTGATCACCGTCAAGACGCTGGACGGCACGTTCGAGTATCGCGTGGAATGGACCCAGATCGTCCAGCCGGAGGACACGCAGGTGCTCGCCGCGACCGGCGAGCCGGTGCTCACGCTGGTGACCTGCTACCCCTTCTACTACGTGGGCTCGGCGCCCGAGCGGTTCATCGTGCGGGCGCGGCGGAGCGATCCGGAGACCGCCCCCGGAGGTGGAGGATGACCGGCGGGAGGATTAGAGACCGCGGCAGCCTCGCCCGGGCATCAATGCCCGGGCTACCGAGGAAACGAAAAGCCTCCTGAAGGAGGCTCAGTCGGAGCCGGATTCATCCGGCTTCTTCGCGCGGTAGCCCGGGCATTGATGCCCGGGCCAGCGGCAGCCGCACCTCGAATTCGCTCCCCTTGCCGCGCCCGTCGCTGCGGGCCTCGACGCGGCCGCCGTGCATCTCCACCAGGCTGCGCACCAGGGTGAGGCCGATGCCGAGGCCGGCGCCGGAGCGGTCGAGGGGCTGCTCGCCCTGGGCGAAGAGATCGAAGACGCGCGGCAGTAGGTCGGGCGCGATGCCGGCGCCGTCGTCGCGCACCAGCACCACGGCTTCGGCGTTGCCGTCGCGCCGGGCGGAGACCTCGATGAGCCCGCCCGGCGCGGTGAACTTGACGGCGTTGCGCAGCAGGTTCGAGAGCACCTGCTCCAGCCGCGTGGCGTCGCCGTCCAGCGGCAGCGGCTCGGCGGCCGGCTCCGCCTCCAGCCGTTGTTGCTTGGCCTCGGCCAGCGGGCGCGCCGTCTCCACCGCGTGGCGCACCACCTCGCCGAGATCGAGCGGCGCCCGCCGCAGCTCCACCTTGCCGCGGGTGATGCGCGAGACGTCGAGCAGGTCGTCGACCATGCGGATGAGATGCTGGATCTGGCGGCGGATGATCGCCACCGCCCGCTCGGCCTGCGGCTCGGCCGGTCCCTGCCGCTCGAGAATGTAGGAGGCGTTGGCGATGGCGCCGAGGGGATTGCGCAGCTCGTGGGAGAGCATGGCGAGGAATTCGTCCTTGCGGCGATCGAGGTCGGCGAGCGTCTCCGCCCGCGTCCGCAGCTCGGAGGCCAGGCGCTCGCTCTCGCGCGTGCGTTCCGCCAGGCGGTCGCGCATCTCCCGGAAGGCGCCCGCGAGGCTGGCGACCTCGGTGACTCCGCTGCTGGCGTCGAAGCGGGTCTGCAGGTTGCCGGCGGCCAGATCGTCCACGGCCTCCGAGAGATCGTCGAGAGGCCGCGCGATGCGCCACGCCACGACGAAGCCGCCGGCGACCGCGAGGGGCACGACCAGCAGGAGCAGGGCGAAGGCGAAGTCCCGGCCCCGGCGCACGCCGGCGAGGGCCGCGGCGCGCGGCCGCTCCACCGCCACCGCCCAGGAGAGGCCGGGCACCGCGGCGAAGCCCGCCACGCCCGCAAGCGTCAACCGGCGGCCGGCGCGGAGCTCGCGGTCCCAACCGGCGGGCAGCGCCGCCACCGGGTATTCCGCGGAGACTTGATGGCTGGCGGCGATCTGGCGGCCGTGGCCGTCGGCGAGCGAGACGCTGGAGCCCGGCCGGGCGATCCGCCGCGCCAGCGCCTGCGAGTCGAACGCGGCGACCAGCATGCCGGCGAGGCTGCGGTCCAGGCTGTAGACCGGCGCCGCCAACAGCAGCAGGGAAGAGCCTTCGACGTCCGCCGTGGTGAGCTGGATGCGCGGCATCGCCTCCCGGCGCATCTCGGCCGCCAGCCGGCGAAGCAGCGGCGGCGGGACCGTCCCGGTGCCGGCGCCGGCGATCGTGCGGCCGTCCAGGGTCACGGTGCGGAAGGCGGTCACGTCCGGATACGACCGCCGCGAGCCGGCGAGCACGGGAGCCTGGCTCTCGGGGGTCAGCGGCACCCGTCCCGCCAGCGCCGCGACGGCGAAGGTGCGGGCGCCGCTCATCTCCAGGTAGTCGGAAACGTTGCGGGCGATGGCCCGCGCCTCGCCGCGCTGGCCGGCGAGCGCCTGTTCTTCGGCCAGCCGCTCCTCCTGCGCCGTCACCACCGCCGCCGAGAGGATGAGCGCCAGCGACGTGGCGGTTGCCAGCGAAAAAGCGAGCCGCGCCCGCAGCGAGGTCGTGTCCAGGCGTGCCAGCCGGCGCGAGGCCCAGGGGAGCAGCGCCAGAGAGACGCTGTAGCCGCAGTTGACGGCGAACGCCGTCCAGGCGCGCTGCGGCAGCGAGACGCCGGTGCCGAACGCGAAGAAGGCGAAGCCGGCGATCAGGTGAGCCGCCAGGCGGAGACGCGGGGAGACCGCCGGCCGCAAGTGAACCCAGATGAGCAGGCCCCCGCCCAGGACCAGAAGCGCGCCGAGCGCCGGCAGATGCGGCCGCGCGGGGTCGAAGTAGGAGGCGGCCTGAAGAGCCGGCCAGACGTTCAGCAGGATCCCGTTGAGGATCGCGACGATGCCCATGAGCACCGCGAACAGGTCCCGCACCGGCGTCTGCGGGTCCGCGGGGCCCTCGGGCAGAAACCCGGCGAGCGCCGTGCCCACGCCGAGCACCACGTAGGCCGAGACGGCGATCCAGATGCCGGCGCTCGCGAAGCTCGCCGCCAGCGCCAGCAGCGTACCGCCGGCAAGCGCGTGCACGAGGATCCTCAACTCGCGCCGCGGCCGGAAGGCGGCCACCGCCAGCAGCCCGACGCCCGAGAAGAGGGCAGACACGCCCCACCAGACGCTGTAGAGGCCGAGCACGTAAGGGGCGGTGAAGCGATGCGGCGCCACCAGCACGAGCGAGCCCAGGAACGAGCAGAAGAAGCCCATGAACCAGCGCAGGGCCTCGGCGCTGACGCGCGCCCTCCCGGCTTCGTTCACGGTCCTCACCCTGGCAACTGGATTCACCCTGGCGGCCTCCGCAACTCCAATTAGAATCCGACGTATATTCGCTGAGAAGAAAGCGTCCTTGAAGAAAGGTTGAAGAATGCTAAAAAGATGTCTCTCTGCTCTGCCGATCCTTCTCCTCCTGCTCCTGGCCGTTGCCGCCGGCGCCCAGCCATCGGCTCCCGCGGGCGGCGCCTCGCTGCTCGGCTTCAGCGATGCCCGCGCCGCCGAGCAGCGGACGCTGGAGGCGCGCTTCGACTCGTATCTGAAGGCCGCCAACCTGCGCGAGTGGATGCAGCGCCTCTCCGCCCACCCCCACCACGTCGGCTCGCCTTACGGCAAGAACAATGCCGAGTTCATGGCAGAGCTCTTCCGCTCCTGGGGATACGACGCCCGCATCGAGGAGTTCCAAGTCCTCTTCCCCACGCCCAAGGTACGGGTCCTGGAGATGGTGGCCCCCACGCGCTACCAGGCCTCGCTCGTCGAGCCGGCGATCCCCGAGGATGCGACCTCCGGCCAGACGGCCGAGCAGCTCCCCGTCTACAACGCCTACTCGGTCGACGGCGACGTCACGGGCGAGCTCGTCTACGTCAACTTCGGCGTGCCGAGGGACTACGAGGAACTCGAGCGCCGCGGCATCGACGTCAAGGGCAAGATCGTCATCGCCCGCTATTACGGCTCCTGGCGCGGCATCAAGCCCAAGGTCGCCGCCGAGCACGGCGCCGTCGGCTGCATCATCTTCTCCGATCCGCACGAGGACGGCTACTTCAACGGCGACGTCTACCCCAAGGGCGGCTGGCGCTCGGAGCACAGCGCTCAGCGCGGCTCGGTGGCGGACATGCCGACCTACGCCGGCGATCCGCTCACCCCGGGCGTCGGCGCCACCGCGGACGCCAAGCGTCTGGAGGTCAAAAGCGCGCCGACGCTGACCAAGATTCCCGTGCTCCCCATCTCCTATGGCGACGCCCTGCCGCTGCTCGCGGCCATCGGCGGCGCCATGGCCCCGGAAGGGTGGCGCGGCTCGCTGCCGATCCCCTATCACCTCGGCCCCGGCCCGGCGCGCGTCCACCTCAAGCTGGAGTTCGACTGGAAGCTGGTGCCCGCCCGCGACGTCATCGCCAGGCTGCCGGGCGCCGAACGGCCGGACGAGTGGATCGTCCGCGGCAACCATCACGACGGCTGGGTCAACGGCGCCGAGGACCCGGTGAGCGGCATGGTGAGCCTGCTGGAGGAAGCCCGGGGCGTGGGCGAGCTCGCCAAGACCGGCTGGCGGCCCAAGCGCACCATCGTCTACGCCGCCTGGGACGGCGAGGAGCCCGGCCTGCTCGGCTCCACGGAATGGGCGGAGACCCACGCCGACGAGCTGCGCGAGAAGGCCGCGGTCTACATCAACTCCGACAGCAACGCCCGCGGCTTCTTCGGCGCCGGCGGCTCGCAGCAACTGGAGACCTTCGTCAATCAGGCGGCGCGCGACGTGACCGATCCCGAGAAGGGGATCAGCGTCGCCGACCGCACGCTGGCCGCCGCGGTGTACTTCGGCTCTCCCGACGATCAGCAGGAAGCGCGGGGCTCGAAGCGGTTCCGCATCGATCCGCTCGGCTCCGGCTCGGACTGGACGCCGTTCCTGCAGCACTTGGGGATCGCCTCCCTCAACATCGGCTACGGCGGCGAGGAGGAGTACGGCCAGTATCACTCCATCTACGACTCCTTCGCCCATTACACCCGCTTCGGCGATCCGAAGTTCGAGTACGGAATTGCCATGGCCAAGACCAGCGGGCGGATCGTCCTCCGCCTCGCCGATGCCGAGGTGCTGCCCTTCGACTTCGACCGTTTCAGCGCCGCCATCTCCCGTTATACCGACGAGGTCATCAAGCTGGCGGACGACCTGCGGAAGGAGGCCGAAGAGCGCAACCGCCGTCTCGACGACAAAGTCTTCACGGCCGTGGACGATCCCACGCAGACCTGGGTGGCCCCGAAGCGCCTGGATCCCGTGCCCTACCTCAACTTCGCGCCGCTGCAGAACGCGGTGGCCACTCTGAAGAAGAGCGCCGGCGACTATCAGCAGGCCTACGGCGCCGCCACCGCCGGCGGCAAGATGCCGGCGCCGGAGGTGCAGCAGCGGCTCAACGCCATCCTGCTGAAAGCCGAGCGCGCCCTGACGCGGAGCGAGGGCCTGCCCCGCCGCTCCTGGTACGTGCACCAGATCTACGCGCCGGGCTTCTACACCGGCTACGGCGTCAAGACGCTGCCCGCCGTGCGCGAGGCGATCGAGCAGAGGAACTGGCAGGAGGCCACGGCGCAGATCCCCCTCGTGGCCGGCGTCATCGAGGGCTTCGCCAAGGAGATCGACCGGGCGACGGCGGTGCTGGGCGAAGCGAAGTAAACGGGTCCGTAGAAGACGCCCCAGTCGATCATCGATATCAGCTCGGTATCGACGACGGCGGGGCGTCTCAACCGCTCAACGGCGCGCCGGTTCCGGCTTGGCTCCCTGGACGAGCAGCCGCCGGAACCACGCCCGCTCGCTGCCCGGCTCCACGGCGACGACGCCCCAGACGAAGGCGTCGTGCCCTTCGATGGCGGTCTCCAGGGTGCGCAGGTCGGCGACCGAGGCGTGCTCCTTCTGATCGTACTGGAGCAGCTCGATGCCCGAGCCCCGCCGCGACGGGGAGATGACGACCGTGTAGAGATCCACCTTCTTGCCCGCCAGGTCCGCCGGCCAGTCGGCCTCGAAGCGCACCAGGATCTGCTTGGTCTGGACGTGCCCCTGGACGCGGCCGGCGAGGTCGCGCAGATCGAGGCGCACGGGGCTGCGGGACCGCTGAGCCTCGGGCCCCCCCTGCACGACGTCGATCATCAGCAACCGCTTCTCGTGATCGCTCATCGCGGCGTAGCTCTCCCGCGTCCGCACGGAGGAAGCGGACCACACCCGGACGCCCGGGCGGTGCACCACCACCTCGACGTTGGCCCGGCCCGCTTCCAGCAGCGAGCCGGCCGGCACGAATCCCGCCTCGTAGTAGGCCGCCGTGGAGCTCGCCATGCGGGCTTCCACCTCCTTCGCGCTCATGCCTTCGAGGTAGAGACCGCCGGCGCTCGTCGCCATGTGACGCAGGGCGCTGTCGGTATCCCGGCCGGCGACGACCATCATGTGGTCCGCGTTGACGAAGAGGTTCATCGCTCCCGAGTCGGCGAGGGCCTGGAGAGGCTTGCGGAAGTGGGTTTCCAGGGCGCTGAACTGGCGGCTGTCGACGTGATGGGCCGCCGAGCCGGTCTGCAGACCGATGGACTCTCCGTTGAAGTAGAGGTCCGGATTGAACCCTTGGCTGAAGGTGACGAGGAGCTTGGGGCCGGGCAGGCGCCGCAGCTCGGCGGCGAGGGCTTCCAGCGACTCGGCGAGGGCCCGCGCCACGCCTTCGTACTGAGTCCGGCTGTTGGCGCGGGCGGCGTCGCGCGTGGCGGAGTCCTGGTCGCTCGGAACCGGGCTGCGTCCGATGCCCTTGATGCTCGGCGGCAGCTCGACGTTGGTCTGCAGCCCTTCGACGTCCGGCCGCAACTTGCGGATGCGCTCGAGCACCTTCTCCTTCCCCTTGTCGTCCGCCTTGAGGGGACCCAGAACCTGCTGCAGGCCCGTGCGCCGGTCGTTGACGAGAAGATAGAGCCGGTCGGTCGCCGGGAGCTGCGCGAGGTACTCCCTGGCGATCTGGCCGCTCCCGAGGAGCCCGTGCGGCGATGAGAACGCTACGTCGAACAGCAGGAAGACGTGGCGCGCCGCGACCGCCGGCACCGCTGGAGCATTCTCTTTCTCTTGCCGCGGCTGCTCGCTCGCGGCGCCGGTCGTGGTGTAGCGGTCGAAGGCCTCGATGGCGACGGGAGCACCGCCCACCTTGAGCTCCACCTCCTCGCGCCGGAGATCGAAGACCGGCCGGCCCTCGGAGTCCACGGCGTAGAAGGGGACGATCTTCAGCTCGACGTCGACTTTTTCGCCGCGCACCCGAGGCGGCTGCTCCTCGGCCACGGCGAGGCCGCCGAAGGCGATCCAGGAAAAGCTGGCGGCGACGGCGAGAACGCGAAGACAGACGGCACGGTACAAGGTCGGCATACCCCCTCCTAGGAACACGTCAAGGTTGGGATACCCTAGCGCAAGATCCGTTCCAGCCCTTTTGTGGCGTTTCCCAAGGGTTTCCGTTCGCCGGACGGTGCGCTCCCGTCCTCGGGCGGGGACATCCGAGAAGACCGCTAGCCGTCGGCTACGGGCAGTAGCCGCAGGCGCCGCAGCGGCAATATTCGAGCTGGTCCGAGCAAGACGTCAGGCAGTCCGGATCCGAGTTGCAAGTACTCCTGCAGGCGTAGTATTGCTGGAAGCACGCATAGGTGCACGAGTAGTTACCACTGGCCGGCGAGCTGAGCGCCAATGAGATGAGAAGAGTGGCGAAGACGAAGCTTCCGAGTCTCCAACGCATTTAGAGCCTCCTCGAAATTCGATGAGCGGTCCAGTCCGCGCGCCATAAGGTATCACCTTGCTTGCGCAGAGAGAAATGCGTGCATGGGTTCTCCGACCTGCAGGACGGACACAGGCGGCTCTACTGGAGCTTCAGCAGGATCTCCGGGAAATAGCTGTCGAGATTTCCACCGGCGCAGGCTTCGCTGACCAGGATGCGGATCGTCTGGCCGGGCTTGACCTTCAGGTCGGCGTAGTCGATCGATCCCTGCATAATCTTTCCGGGGATCGGCTCCTGGGCCGAGGCCTTGCTTCCCGGGAAGCCCATGGAGTCGACGACCGTGTCCGTGTCGTACGCGCCCTTCCCCTTGTAGCGCACGAGGTTGACCGCCGCCCAATGCCGGGTCAGCTTCCCTTTCTCCGAGCCGCCGACGCAGGCGCTGCTCTTGTCGCTGTAGTCGGCGCAGGCCTGGAGCTCCGCCTTGTACTCGAAACCACCGAGCTCGGGATAGGTCATCTGCATTCCGGTCGTCTGCTTGTTGTCGGTATCGAAGTAGACCGAGAGGACCTCGGTCGCGAAGCTGCCGGGAGGATCGGCGAGCGTCGCCGTGAAGGCGATCTGCTTGCCGTCGCTGGCGATCGTCAGGCTCACCACGTCGAGCCCCGGATAGTCGCGCGAGCTGGAGTGGATCGGCTGCACGTCGCCCGCCGGATCGGTGAGCTCGATCTTGCCGGTAGCTTTCTGAACCTGCAGCTTCGTCTCGTCGGCGCGGACGGCCGGGGTGAGGGTCGCCAAGAGAGCGGACGACAAGAGGAGGGAATGGACGAGGCGCTGATTCAAGACGGTCTCCTTTCGCAGAACCCAAGCTTCTCAGGTGCCATCGCGGTGCCCTCGGCGCGGGCTCAGATCGCTGTCAATGTAAGGGGTTGCGGGTAGGATTCCACCAATCGAGCCCGGAGAAGCGGGCGAACCCTCCGTCCCGGCTGACCAGTCGGCATTGTGCTCCCGCGGCGGTGGCCGCTAGGAAGGCATCGTTGACATCGTTCCCCTGCAACCCAAGATCCTGACACCAACGCAACCACTGCGCGCGAATCTGCTGGTTCCATGGCGTTTCGCGGAAAAGGCCGCTCTCTTGAATCGCCCTGAGGAACTCGGCCGCCTCTTCGAAAGGAGAGGGGGCGCTGAAGATGCCGGGATGGGTGACGATCCGCAGGAAGGCCACCTCCACCAAGGGAGGAAAGGTAACAGTCGACCCGCCGCTCAGCGTCTCCTCCAGCCAATCTTTCAGCGTAGCATGGTTAGGATCGTCCCGCCGGAATGCCCCGATGAGGATGTTTGCGTCCAGCAAGTCCATATTCAATGCGCTTTGAGCTGGTCGTCGGCAAGGTTGGCCGCGGCCACGGCTTCCTTGAGGGTGGCGAACTCCGGCAGTAGACCACCAGTAGACGTAGATTCGGGAAGGTGGATCCGCCGTCGACGACGTGTGGCTGTCGGTCTGCGAAGATGCTCCCGGATCGCCTCCTCCACGAGCTTGGTCACGCTAATGCCCTGGGCCGCTGCTTGGGCCTTTGCTTGCCGGTAGAGGTCGTCGTCCAAGCGAAGCGTCGTCTGCATGACAGAAATCTGTCACGC
>DATBGJ010000609.1:0-2947 GCA_036558045.1 Thermoanaerobaculia bacterium | reverse complement strand
CTCTTCCGCTCTTTTATATTAAATCTCTTTCGGAAGAGGTCTTTCGGGAGAAGAGCGATGAAGTGGAGGGGGCGGCTGTTCTGGGGACTGTTCGGAGCCCTGTGGCTCGGCGGGTTGGCCGTGGGCGCGAAGCTGCTATGGAGATACGAGACCACCCCGGGAGCGGCGGCCGCGGCGCAAGCGGATTGGCCGGCGGCGAGCCGCCTGCCGCGCGACGCGAGCCGCGCGACGCTGGTGATGGTGGCGCATCCCCGCTGCGCCTGCACGCGCGCCAGCCTCGCCGAGCTCGGCGTGCTCCTGCAACGGCTCCGCGGCCGCGTCTCGGCGCACGTCATCTTCGTCCGCCCGGCCGGCATGCCGGAAGGCTGGGAGGAGACCGACACCTGGCGCACCGCGCGAGGCATTCCCGGCGTCACCGTGTGGAAGGACGAGGGAGGGGCCGAGGCCGCGCGGTTCGCCGCCAGGACCTCCGGCCAGATGCTGCTCTACGACCGCGCCGGGCGTCTCCTCTTCAGCGGCGGCATCACGCCGGTGCGCGGCCATCTCGGCGATAGCGCCGGGCAGGAACGGATCGTCTCCCTGGTGAAGACGGGCAGGGCGGACGCGGCGGCGAGCCGGGTGTTCGGCTGCGCCCTGGGGCCGCTCTGATCCGGGCTGAAGGCATGGAGGGACAGGCCATGGCAACCGTCGATCTCGAAGAGGATGCGGGCGAGCGCGAGGGCCGCATCGCCGCGCGGGCGTCCGAGCTGCTCCAGGAGCGGCGGCAGCGCCTGCTCCGCTACGTGGACCGCATGTTCCTGGCGTTGATGGGAGGCCAATGGGTCTTCGGCATCCTGGTGGCTCTCTTCTTCTCGCCCTACGGCTGGGAAGGCAAGCAGAGAGTCATCCATTTTCACGTCTATACCGCCGTCTTCCTCGGCGGCCTGCTGAGCCTCTTTCCCATGGTCCTCATCTGGCGCCGGCCCGGCTGGGTGGTCACCCGCCACGTCGTGGCCGTCTCGCAGATGCTGTGGTCGGCGCTGCTCATCCACCTGAGCGGCGGCCGCATCGAGACCCACTTCCACGTCTTCGGATCGCTGGCGTTCCTCGCCTTCTATCTCGACTGGAAGGTCCTCGGCAGCGCCAGCGCGGTCGTCGTCGCCGACCACCTGCTGCGCGGCCTGTTCTGGCCGGAATCCGTCTACGGCATCGTCAATCCCGAGTGGTGGCGGTTCCTGGAGCACGCCTTCTGGGTGGTCTTCGAGGACGTCTTCCTCGTGCTCGCCTGTTCCTACGGCCTCGCCGAGCTGACGAGCGCCGCCCGCCGCCAGGCCGAGGTCGAGACGCTGCGCGAGACGGACCAGTTGAAGACGTTCGCGTTGGAGATGGCCCTGGCGGAGGCGCGGGCGTGAGCGCCGGGAGGTCCTGCCGATGAGATTGACCCAGGTGGCCGTGGACCGCGGCGAAGGATACGTCAAGCTGACCCTGCCGGAGTTCTTCGCCCTGCCGCTCGTCGATCGCATCCAGATGCTCCTCCACCAGCGAATGCGCTTCTACGACGAGGCGTCGAACCTGATCCCCATCTCCGAGGGCCTGAAGCTGCTGCGCGAGGGGACCCGGAACGGGTCGGCGACGCAAGCATCAACGGGTGTACCATGATCCCATGCTGACCAAATCGGCGCTCCTCGCGCTCGGCCTCGCGCTCTGCGCTCCAGCCCGGACTCCGACGCCCCGGCAGGAACCGGCACTCCTGCGGTCCTCCTCCCCGGCACCGCGGCGGGTGAGCTTCGAAGGCGAGGTCCGGCCGCTGCTGGAGAAGCGATGCCAGCCCTGCCACTTCGCGGGCGGCAAGATGTACGCGCGCCTGCCCTTCGATCAGCCCGGGACGATCCGCGCCCTCGGCGAGAAGCTCTTCACCCGCATCCGCGACGAGAAGGAGCGCAGCCTCCTGCGCGCCTTCCTGGCACAGGAGGCCACCAGCCCCAAGTGACGGCGTCGTTCAGGGGTTGACGATCGTGTTGCCCGGCTTGCGCGGCGGATCGTTGCGGGGCCGCTCGGCGACCGGGGGATTGTCGTGAAACGCGGGCGTCAGCTCGGCGTTGATGGCGGCCCACGTCGGATCCTCGTCCTCGGTCTCGACGATGGCGCCTATGGGGCACTCCGGCAGGCAGAGGCCGCAGTCGATGCAGACATCGGGCTCGATGATCATGAACTCCTCGCCCTGATAGTCCCCCGGCTTGATGCAGTCCACCGGACAGACCGAGACACAGGTCGCGTAGCGTTCGCCCAGGCACTTCTCGGTGATGACGTAAGGCATTGAGCACTCCTCTCGCGCTTGGCGGGACAGGGGTTTGGCTTCTCGGGGACGTACTGTACGAAGACCCTGCCCGCGGCGTCAACAGGATCGCGGCCGGCCAGGGAGATGCATGTTGCTTGCTACAGGCTCGTCAAGGAAGCATTTCCCCCACCGCAACGGACGCCTCAGGACGGCTGACGGGCGAGATCGTATCGCCCACGCGGAGAACCATCCGAGTCCGGTAGACGCCATCGATGGGATCCCGGTACACCTCGAGCGCCTTGCGGGGCAGGTTGAGCAGCCAGGTCTCCGGGATCCCGCAGCGGGCGTAGAGCGGAATCTTCTGCTTCCGATCATGAAGGAGCGAGCTGTCCGCGACTTCCACGATCAGCAGAGCCGTGGTCGGATGGCTGTCACGGAAATCCCGGATGCCCCCGGCGACGACGGCGAGGTCCGGCTCCGGCTCCGAATCCTCGCCCAGGACGAGGGGAAGCTGACCGCGGATTTCATAGCCCTCGCCGGGAGGGAAGACGGTCCGCAGGCACTCCTGGGCCAGGCGGAAAGCCGTCGCGTGGGAGCTCTTCTGCGGAGTCATGTCGTAGATGATGCCGTCGATGAGCTCGACCCGTCTGCCGGCGAAGAACCCTCTGGAGGCCAGGCGTTCGTACTCCT
>DATBGJ010000608.1:0-7389 GCA_036558045.1 Thermoanaerobaculia bacterium | reverse complement strand
GTGAAGAGGAGAGCGCGGACGTCCTCCGGAATCCCGGGACCGCTATCTCTGATCGACAGATAAGGCCGGTCGCGCTCCCAGGCGTTGCGGCAGTTCTCGAAGCCCAGGCGCAGCGCGATGCGGCCGTCGTCGCCGATCGCCTCCGCCGCGTTCTTGAGGACGTTCACCAGCACCTGCTCGATCTGGTTGCGATCGAGCGCGAGCGGCGGCACCCGCTCGGCCTGCTCCCATTCGACGCGGATGCGGCGGCGGTCGAGCTCGGGACGCAAGAGCAGCAGGATCTCGTCGACGAGCTGGCGCAGGTCCGTGGGCCGGCGGTCCGGCGGCGGCAGACGGACGACCTCGGCGAAGCCGTTCATGAAGGCCCGCAGGTTTTCGAGCCGCGTGATGGCCACCGCGATCGCCTGCTGGAAGTCGCCGCGGTCCTCTTCGCCGAGCTGGTCCGCGTAGCCGCGGAAGGAGTCGAGCAGCGAGCCGACGGCGCCCACCGAGTTGTTGATCTCGTGCGACATCATGCGGATCAGCTTGCCGTACGCCGCCTTCTCCGAGGCCCGCAGCTCCTCCGTCAGCTCCTCCAGCAGCACGAAGCTGCGTGGAAACCCGCGGTCGAAGAACTCGGCGCGCGACGCCTTGAGCCGGCGGCCGCCCTGGAGCGACAGCACGTCGGAGCCTCCCACCGGAATCGTGGCGAGCGCGGCGCCCAGCGGTCCCAGCTCCGGCAGCGCCTTTCCCTTCGCTTCCTCGGAGGTGGTCTGGAGAAGCCGCTCCGCCGCAAGGTTCAGCGAGTCCACTTGGGCCTCGAAGTCCAAGGTGACGATGCCCGCGGGCGACGCGATCAGGACGCGGTCGAGGAAGTAATGCTGCTCCTGGAGCTTGAGGCGCTCCTCGCGCAGGCGGCCGATCATCTGGTTGTAGACGCGGATCAGCGCGTCCATCTCCGGCTGGCCCACTTCGCGGAACTGCGTGGTGAAGTCCCGCTCGCCGATCAGCTCCGCGCCGGTGCGGATCAGCTCCAAGGGGACGAAGAACGCCCGCACCAGAAAGATCCCCAGAACGATGGACAGAACGAACAGCGCCTCCACCGCCAGCAGCCACAGCCGGTTTTCACGCAAGACGAAGAACGAGATCGCCGCGAGGACCGCGTGGATCAGCACCAGGTAGGCGATGATCTTCGCCCGCAGGTTCATCCACGCCTCAATGCGGCTCGAGCCCGTACTTCTCGAACCGGCGGTAGAGCGCGGCCCGCGAGAGCCCCAGCGCTTCGGCGACGCGGGTGACGTTGCCCTCGTAGTGCCGCATGCACTTGACGATCATCGCCTTCCCCATCTCGTCGAGGGTCATGGAGCCAGGGCTGGGTAGCGCCGTGCCGCCCCGCGCCTCGCGCTCCTCCAGCCCGGAGAGGGCCACCAGATCGGCGGCGTCGAGGCGGCCGCCGTCGAGCACGAGCACGGCGCGCTCGATCGTCTGCTTGAGCTGGCGGATGTTGCCCGGCCACGGCTGGTCCTGCAGCCAGGCGAGCGCGCGGTCGGTGAGCGCCACCGGCCCGGTGCGGTAAGAGCGGGCGCAGAGGTCGAGGAAGTGGCGGGCGAGCAGCGGCACGTCGCCGCGCCGCTCGCGCAACGGCGGCAGCCGCACGGCGATGAGGTTGAGACGGTAGAGGAGGTCCTCGCGGAACTGGCCGCGCGCCACGAGATCCGCCAGGTCGCGGTTGGTGGCCGAGATCACCCGCACGTCCACGGTGCGCGTGCGGCTGGAGCCCAGCACCTCGTAGGAGCGGTCCTGGAGCACGCGCAGCAGCTTGACCTGCGACGGCGGATCGATCTCGCCGATCTCGTCGAGGAAGATGGTGCCGCCGTCCGCCAGCTCGAAGCGCCCCTTGCGGTCCGCCCGCGCGTCGGTGAAGGCGCCCTTGACGTGGCCGAACATCTCGCTCTCGAAGAGCGTCGAGGAGATTCCCCCGAGGTTCACCTTGACGAACGGGCCGCTCTTCCGCCGGCTGTTGGCGTGGATCGCCTCGGCCGCCAGCTCCTTGCCCGTGCCGCTCTCGCCGGTGACGAGCACCGAGGCGTCGGTCGGCGCCACGCGGCCGATGAGCTCCAGGAGCTTGAGAAACCGCGGCTCGGCGCCGATCAGCTCGCGGAGGTCGAAGCGCCGGTCCAGCTCGTCGCGGCTGACGGCGCCGCCGCGGCCGTCGCCCGCCTGCGCGGCGAGCGACAGGGCGGTCTCCACGGACTGCAGGATCTGGGCGTTCGACCACGGCTTGGTGACGAAGTCCGACGCTCCCGCCTTCATGCCTTCGACGGCGAGCGAGATCGAGCCCCAGGCCGTGATCAGGATCACCGGCAGCCGCGGCCGCAGCCGCCGGATCTCCGCCAGCAGCGCGAGCCCCTCCTCGCCCGCCGTGCCGCGCGAGAAATTCATGTCCTGGAGCACCAGGTCGAACTCCTGGCCGCGCAGCAGCGCGAGGGCCTCCTCCTGCGACCGCGCCCCCCGCGCCGGGTGGCCGTGGCGCTTGAGGAGGAGGCCCAGCGAAGCGACCACCGACGGATCGTCGTCGACGATCAGGATCATGCCGTCATTCGTACCGCAGCGCCTCGGCCGGCTGCACGCGGCTCGCCATGGCGCTCGGGTAGAGCGCGCAGACCGTCGAGAGGAGGTAGATCATCGCCATGGAGACCAGGAAGCCGCCCAGGTAGACCGCCGGGCGGATGAACGTGATCAGGTCGAGGATGGGTAGCTGGATCACCAGCACCGCTCCCAGCAGCACGCCGAGGCTCGTCAGGATGACCTGCTCGAAAAACACCTGCCGGTGGACCGCCGTGCGGGAAGCTCCCGCCGCCCGCCGCAGTCCCAGCTCGCGGGTGCGCTGGATGAGATTCTGCCACAGCACCCCGATGAGGCCGAGCCCGACCATGAGCAGCAGGAAGAAGGCGACGAGGCCGCCCGCGACGAGCGGCGCCAGCAGCATGCGGAAGGTCGCGGCCCGGGCCTGGGTGAGCGGCTTGACGGCGAACGACCAGTCCGGGGCGACCCGCTGCAGGAGCTGCGTGAGCTCCTCCTCGAACGCGCCGGGCGTGCCGGGCCGCACCCGCACCAGCAGATACCCGGGCACCACCTGCGACGGCGGGGCGAGCCTCAGGCGGCGGAACATGAAGTTGCTCCGCGCGGAGAGCTCTCCGCTCTTGCGGAACTCGCGCACCACGCCGACGACGCGGATGGGGGTTTCCTTGGGATCCGGCCTGCCGAACTGGCGGCCGAGGGGACTCTGATCGCCGTACACCGTGCGGGCGAGGTCCCGATCGATGACGATGGGGTCCCAGGCCAGAGCCTGGTCCGTCTTCCGGAACCAGCGGCCGGCCATGAGCTCGAGACCGACGACGTCGGCGAAGCTGTCGTCGACGATGTCCATCTCCATCTTCACCTGCTTGCCGTCGATCCGCCAGTTGCCGCTCATGCCGCCCTGATCGTAGGGACTGACGAGGGCGCCGGAGGCCGCCGCGATCGGGCCGAGCTTCCTGACCTCTTCGAGAAGGCGCGTGAAAGTCTTTATCTTCGCGGCTGCGACCGCCTTGTCGTCCTCATTCTCTCCTCCCGTATCGACCGCGATCCGCCAGACGTTGCGATAGGAGAACCCCAGCGGCTGGCGGTAGTTGTCCCAGAAGTAGATCCCCAGGGTGGAGACCAGGAACACCACCAGGAAGGAGAAGAAGATCTCCAGCAGGATGAGGACGTTGGTGCGCTTGCGGTTCCACACCAGCTTGAAGAGATGGCGAGTCATGCCGGCCTCCCACGAAGAGCCTGGACGGGGTGGAGCTTCGACATCCGCCACGCCGGATAGACGCCGGAGAGGACGCCGAAGAAGAGAGCGATGGCGAGACCGTAGAGGAAGATCCTGAAATTCAACTGGAGATGGGCGTGGGCGATGAGACCGCTGGCATTGAGCGCCTGGAGCGCCGCGCCGGAGAGCACCAGGCTCAAGGCGGCGCCGATCAGCGTCAACACCAGGTTCTCGACCACGAACTGGCCGATCAGCGTCCGCGACGACGCTCCGAAGGCCTTGCGCACGCCGATCTCCGACGAGCGGTCGAGGATGCGGCTGAGGTTGATGTTCACCAGGTTCAGCGTCGGCAGCAGCATGAACAGCAGCATCAGGAGCAGCAGCACGGCGCGCACCTTGCCGGCCTCCAGATCGGCGGTGTCGCCGGGGAAGGCCATCCGCGCGATCGCCTCGAAGAGCGTATCGGCGTGGCCCTTGAGCGTGTTGTAGCTCTTCGGATCCGGCACATGGTGCTCGGCCTCGCGCAGGCGCGACTGGAATTCCGACCGGATCGCCGGGAAGTCGGCGCGGCTGCGGGCGAGGATCATGCCGCGGAAGCCGCCCATCCACTGCTGCTTGTAGCTGTCCGACTTGTTGGTGCTGATGGGCACCCAGAGATCGGCGGCCGAAGAGAGGCGCAGGGCCGGCACGTCGGGAACCACTCCCACGACGCGGAAGCGCTGGCCGTCCGCCTCGATCGTCCTGCCCAGCGCGGGCCTGCCGCCGAAGAAACGCCGGCGCGTCGACTCGCTGATCACCGCGACGAAGCGGGCATTCTTCTCATCCTCGCCGGTGAACGGTCCGCCCTCCAGGAAACGGAAGTCGAGGAGCCGCCAGAACTCGCCGTCCGTCCGCATGAGGTTGGACTCGATCTTGCGGCCGCCGAGGTAGGAGACGACGGGCTCGGCGAGCGAGGCCAGGGCGACCCGCTCCACTCCCGGGAGCGCCGCCATCGGCCGCACGTAGCGGCTAAGGAAGCCGTAGCCGGGCTCGGTATTCCAGGTCTGCTGGGGCCCCTTCATCTCCATGTAGTAGACGCCGAGCGTGCGGTCGCTGCGGGTCTCCGGGTCATGCGGCGCCAGCGCATGGTCGAAGATCGCCGTCGTCACCACCAGCACCATCAGCGTGAGACTGATGCCGAACAGGCTGATGAAGGTGAAGAACTTCCGCCGCGCCAGGACCTTCAAGGCCACCTTGAGATAGTTCTTGAGCATCGCCGCGTTCCCCTATTGCACCTGGCGGCCGTCGAACAGGCGCACCGTGCGGTGCGTGCGCTCGGCCAGCCGCGGATCGTGGGTGACCATCACGATGGTGGTCCCCTCGTTGGCGTTGAGGTCTTCGAGGATGCCCATGATCTCGTCGCCCATCTGGCTGTCGAGGTTACCGGTCGGCTCGTCGGCGAGGAGCACTCCCGGCCGGCCGACGATGGCGCGCGCGATGGCGACGCGCTGCTGCTGGCCGCCCGAGAGCTGCGTCGGGAAATGGTGCGTGCGCGAAGAGAGGCCGACGCGGTCGAGCGCCGCGAGCGCCGACTTGCGGCGCTCCTTGTTCGACATGCGGCGGTAGAGCAGCGGGATCTCCACGTTGTCCATCACCGAGAGGTCCGACACCAGATGGAACTGCTGGAAGATGAAGCCGACGCGCTCGTTGCGCAGCCGCGCCAGCTCGCGGTCGCCGTAGCGGTCGATCGGCTTGCCGTCGAGCGCCACCTTGCCCGCGCTCGGCGCGTCGAGCAGGCCCATGAGGTTGAGCAGCGTGCTCTTGCCGCAGCCCGAGGGGCCCATCACCGACACGAGCTCCCCCTTGCCGATCTCCAGGTTGATGTTGTCGAGCGCCGTCGTCTCCACGCGCTCCGTGCGGTACAGCTTGCTGACGCCTTGCAGTCGGATCATGGGTTGTCTCCCTGAACGTCAAAACCCTTCCATGTTGTAGGGTGCGCTGTGCGCACCTCTGGACCGTTCATGGTGCGCACAGCGCTACTTCAGCTTCACCCTCTCGAGATCCTCGTAATCCCGCATGTCGGAGAGGATCACCTCCTCCCCCGGCGCGAGACCTTCGAGCACCTCGTAGAAGTCGTAGCCGGCGAGGCCGAGGCGCACGGCGCGGCGCACCGCCTGGTCTCCCTGGACGACGAAGACCCTCTCCGCAGCGTCGTCGCGCGCGAAGGGTCCCTTGGGGACGCGCACGGCATTGGCGCGCGCGTCCGAGACCACCAGCACGTCCACCCGCAGGTTGTTGCGCAGCTTGGGATGGCGCGCGTCGTCGAGATCCACCTGGAACTTGACGGCGCCGTTCTCGATCGTCGGATCGATCGCGGCGAGCCGGCCGGCGAGCGGCCGGCCGTCGAGCATCACGCGCACGAGCTGACCGGCGTGGAGGCGCGCGGAGTGGACGTCCGACACCGTGGCCTCGACGCGGAACGAGTCGAGGTCCGCGATGCGCGCGATCACCTGGCCGCGCGGCACCGTGACGCCTTCCTGCGGCACCACCCAGGTGAGCACGCCCGAGCGGTCCGACCGCGTCGTGGCGAGGTCGAGCAAATGGCGGGCGTCCTCACGCTCCTTGCGCAGTGTGACGAGATCGAGGTCCAGGCCGTCGAGCTGCGCGTCCGTCGAGCGGCGGGCGCCGCCGACCGATTCCTGGAGCTGCGCCAGCTCGATCTGTGCCTTCTTCGCCTCCACCTCGGCGGCCTTCAGGGTCTGCTCCGAGACGAGGCCGTCGGCGCGCAGCTTGCGGTTCTGCTCGGCGCGATAGGCGAGCGCCTCGGCGTCGAGCTTCTGCCGCTCGATCTGACCGCGCAGATCGCCGAGGCTCTTCTCCAGGCTGATGCGGAGCTGCCGCTGCTCGTTGGCCTTCTTGGCGAGTTGGTCGTCGATCTTCTCCAGCTCCAGCCGCGCGGCGGAGGTGTCGAGCCGGAGGATCTCCTCGCCCGCCCGCACCATCTCCCCCGGCCGCTTCAGGATCTTCTCCACCCGCGCGTCGATGGGGCTCGAGAGCACGCTCTCGAAGGCCGGGATCACCACGCCGGTCGCCTCGACGATGCCCTCGACGGGTCCGCGGTCAGCCTTTCCCGTCCGGATCTCGGTCCGAGCAACCGTTGGCCGCAGCCATCCCGGCAGCAGCACCAGGACCGCGGCGAAGAGCGCGGCGGCGCCAAGGCCCCAGGCCGCCCGTTTTCCCAGGCGGCGATAGCGGTAACTGGCGTCCAGCTCGCGGTCCATGCGGCGCTGGAAGGGCAAGGGGGATGCCAGGAGCTAAGTTGTTGATCGACCGTGACTTGAGATCGATTCGAGAGAGATTGGAACGTCCGTAGATGGACGGAGGTGTTCGGAAACGGACAGACGGCGCAGGGCGAGCATTTATCGCACCTGGCTCGGCTTCCAGCACCGCCCGCGTAACAAGGACAGATAACGTTCGGATGAGCCTCCTTGTCCTTGCTGTCCCTGTCGTCCTTGTCGTCCTTTTTGCGGAGTGGCTATTTTCAGGACAGAGAAAGAAACAAGGCAGGGCCGGGGGGGAGCCAGCCCTGCCTCGAACAAGGGAGAGGGACTACGGACAGGTCGCGAAAGCGT
>DATBGJ010000607.1:0-9706 GCA_036558045.1 Thermoanaerobaculia bacterium | reverse complement strand
CTGGGCGCCGAGCGCAAGACGCTCCTGCGCGCCAGCTACTCCCGTTTCGCCGACCAGATCGGCACCGCCACGGCCGGCTTCCTCAACCCGATCGGCGGCTTCAGCTACCGCTACTTCCTCACCAGCAACGCCGGCGGTCCTACGCTGGAGCGGGGCGAGATCGGTCCCGAGATCGCGTCGCCCAGCCCCAACGTCAACCCGTTCACACTGCAGCCTCTGCAGTCCTTCGCGGTCGATCCGGACCTCGGCGCGCCGACGACCGACGAGCTGCTGCTCAGCGTCGAGCACGCTCTCCGGCCCGAGTTCGTCGTCGGGCTCAACCTGAGCGCGCGGCGCTACACCAACACCCTCGAGCAGGAGCGGCTGGTCTTCGACACCGACGATCCCTTCGCCGAGGGCTTCCTCGGCAGCGTCGGCCGCGTCCACCAGCGCAGCGACTACGAGGAGCACACCACGACCGCCGTGGCCCCCAACGGCCAGACGTACACCGTCCACTACTGGGAGCTGCGTCCGGGCGTGAGCACCCGCAACGGCTTCCGGCTGGAGAACGGCGACCGCGAGCAGAACTTCCTCGGCGCGTCGCTGGTGTTCAACAAGCGCCTCTCCAACCGCTGGATGATGCGCGGCAACCTCTCCTGGCAGGATTGGAAGTGGGACATTCCTGACAGCGAGAACGAAGATCCGACGGACACCGTGGCCGGCGGCATCGTGGACGGCACCGAGGTCCTCCAGGGCTCCGGCACCGTCTCCGGCTCCAAGGGCAACGTGTTCATCAACAGCGGCTGGTCCTACAGCCTGAACGGCATGTATCAGATCGCGCCCGACCGCCCGTGGGGCTTCAACGTCGCCGCGAACCTGACCGGCCGCCAGGGCTATCCGCTCCGCTACGTGGACCGGATCGTCCGGGAGACCATCTCGGACAACGGCGGCACCGGCCGTGACATCCCCGTGGACGCGGATCCGGACGCCTTCCGCTACCCCGACATCCACGTCGTCGATCTGCGGGTGGAGAAGGAATTCACCTTCAGCGACGTCGGCCTGACGCTGGGAGCGGACGTGTTCAACGCTCTCAACGAGTCCTACGTCCTGCAGCGCCAGGGCGTGCTCGGCCGCAACAACTCGGACTTCGTGACCGAGATCCTGAGCCCCCGCGTCATTCGTCTGGGCGCGCGGTTCAGCTTCCGGTAACACGGCGCCATTTTTGCTTGCTTTTTTTGACCGCCGGGGGCGACCCCGGCGGCTTTCTTGTAGGTTTGTAGATCAAGGTGGGCATGAGGGACTGTGCGACATGGGTCTGAATTTGAGAAGCACCAACTTCGACGAGCTCGGCGAGCGGCGGCTCGCCGCCGTGCCGCAGCCGGACCGCAGAGCGCTCTGGCGGCTGGCCGTCCGCAACAACGGGCACGTCCTCTTCCTCACCGCCGGGGAGATCGAATGGATCGAGGCGGCCGGCAACTACGTCCGCCTGAACGCCGGCGGCGAGTGTCACCTGCTGCGCGAGACGATGTCCAGAGTTGAGGCCAAGCTGCCGCGCAACCGGTTCCTGCGCATCCACCGCTCGGCCATCGTCAACCTCGAAGCCGTGCGCGAGCTGGTGCCGAGCCCGCACGGCGACTTCGTGGTGGTGTTGCGGAGCGGCAAGCGGCTGCCCCTCTCCCGCGGCCTGCGGGATCGCCTCGAGGAGGCGCTCGGGGCGGGGTAGGGGGGCCTACTGCGCCCTCTCCACCCGCACTTCCGGATCGCCGTAGCGGTCGCGCGTGATCGTCACCTGCCAGGGATTGCAGCAGACCTCGCAGTCCTGCACCAGCGTGCCGTGGACGTCCGGCTCGACCGCGATCTCGACCCGCTCGCCGCAGTACGGGCACTGCACCTCGATCGTGTCGGCCCAGTAGCCGTCGTGCTCTCTCATCCCCTGTCTCGCCGCCGGCCGAGCTGGCGCACGATCTCGAACTCCTCCCTGGTCGCCGGCTGGACGGACAGGCGCGAGCCCTTCTGCGTCACCATCATCTTTTCCAGGCCCGGCGTCTCCTTGAGCGTCGAGAGCGGCACGATCTCCGGGAACTTCTCGACGAAGCGGACGTCCACCATGTACCAGGTGGGATTCCCGGGATCGCTCTTCGGATCGTAATAGGTGTGGCCCTTCTTGAAGGCGAAGGGATCGGGGTAGCCCTCGCGGGAGATCTCGGCGACGCCGGTGACGCCCGAGGGCTCGGCGCTCGAGGCGTAGAAGAGCACGCCGTCGCCCACCTTCATCTCGTCGCGCATGAAGTTGCGCGCCGTGAAGTTGCGCACCCCTTCCCACGTCGTCGTGCCGTCCCGCTCGAGGTCGTCGATCGAGTAGGCGTCAGGCTCGCATTTCATCAGCCAGTAGCGCTTGGTGCGGGGCATATCTCCTCCGTGCCGAATCATATCTGGACTCAGACCGCCTCGGGTTCCAACAGCCAGCGCCAAGCCGGGACGATGCGGACCGGACGACCGGCAAGCTCGGCGGAGGCCTCCTCCCGCAGCGTGACCAGTGTGGCCTGCTCGCAGGAGAGCTCTTTCATCCCCTCCTCCAGGGCGCGGAGCTCGCGCTGACGGGTCACCGCGTCCTTCAGGTCGGCACAGACCTGCACCAACTCGCGCGAGCCTCGGGGGTCCTCCGCCAGGAAATCGACTTCATAACCCGAGCGGGTCGCGACGTAGGCCAGAGATCGCCGTCGCCGCCGCAGCTCCAGATAAACGGCGGTCTCCAGCAGGTGCCCCACGTTCTCTGAGGCTTGGAAGGAAACGGCCGCCGCCAAGGCGGGATCGACCGGATAGCACTTGCGGGGATTGACCTGGCGGACCCGCGCCGAAGGAGAGGCCCGCGCCAGCGTAAAGAGGAGAAAACTGTCTTCCAGGTGGGCGAGATATTCGTACAGCGTGTCCTTGCCCACCCGCATCCCCTGCGACTTGAGGTCGTTGAACAGCTTGCTGACGCTGAACCTGCCGGCTGGACTCGCCAGCAGACTTCGCTCGAGGTAGCGCAGAGCCGGCAGGTTGTCCACTCCGTGACGCTCGACGACGTCGCGGAAAATCACCACGTCGATGTACTCCTGGAGCACACGAATCCGCAGCTCCTGAGGGATCGCCTGGACTTCGGGGAACCCGCCGGTCTCGAGATATTGGTCGAACCGGTGTTCCAGAAGCGAGCGCTGCTTCGCACCGGGCGGCCATTTCTCGGGCGGCTCCACTCCCGCATGGCGCAGAGATTCCGCAAAGCTGAAGGGGAGGATTTCGGTCGACAGGCTGCGCCCCCGCAAGCTGGAGGCGATCTCGCGGCTGAGGAGCCGGGCGGAGGAGCCCGTAAGGACAAGAGCGACTTGCTCGGTGTCGAGGAGCCTGCGGACGAAGGTTTCCCACCCCGGCACGTTCTGGATCTCGTCGAAGAAGAACCAGCAGAACTGCTCGCGGCTGGCAGGGAACCGGCGGTAGAACGCTTCGGGGATGCGCGACAGATCCGCCGCGGCGAGCGGCAGCAGGCGCTCGTCCTCGAAGTTGAGGTAGAGGAGCCTTTCCTTGCCGATCCCGCTGGCGAGCTCCTCCCGGATCTGCTGGTAGAGGAAGAACGTCTTCCCAGACCGCCGCATCCCAACGACCACGTCCGCCTTGCCGGGCAACCCCGGAAGAGAGAGGGTCCGCGGGGTCACACGCGGCAACTCCCGCTCCTGGAAATCCGCGATCAGACTTTCAATGAGCTCGCCGGCCCCCAATTGTCCTTCCATGGAGGACAGATTAGCGGAAATTTGTCCTTTTGGGAAGGACAAAAGGCCGCCGGGATCGCCCGGCGGCCTTCGCGCAGAGGAATCGCCGTCCTACCGGAAGCTGAGCCGCGCGCCCAGACGGAACACGCGCGGGCTCAGGACCTCGATGACGTGATCGGAGTTGCCCCGGCCCAGAACGCCCTGGCGCTGCAGGACGTACGACTCGTTGAGGGCGTTGAACACGTCGACCCCGAGCGTCAGGCCGAAGTCGCTGAAGGTGAATTCCTTCTCCACCCGCAGGTCGAGGACGTGGGTGTCGGGATAGCGGAAGGCGTCCGGATCCGCGGCGAGAGGGACGTCGATTCCCGAGCCCCCGTTGTCGGAGATCGTCTCGCGGACGATCCGGGTCACGTAGCGGAGCGGGTAGCCCTGGCGGCCGGTGAGGCTCGCGGCGACGTTGAAGCTCCACGGTTGGTCGGGCGCGATCTGGTACATCCCGCTGAGGTTGTAGGACCACCGGCTGTTGATGAACACGTTGCCCTTGGCGCCGGAGACGTTGCCGGAGCCCTGGAGCACCCCGGTGCCGTCGACGATGCCGCCGGCCACGGTGTCGGTGGGATCCTCGTTCTCACCGTCCGGGATGTCCCAGGTCCAATCCTGCCAGGTGAGGTGGCCGCGCATCATCCAGCGGTTGGAGAGGCGCTTGTTGAGGACCAGCGAGGCGCCGAGGAACCGCTGCTCGCGCTCGCCGTTCTCCAGGCGGAAGCCGTTGCGCGTGCTCACCCCCGGGCGCAGCTCCCAGTAGTGAACGGTGTAGGTGCGGCCGTCGGGCGCCACGGCGGTCGTGGTCCTCTCGATGTAGTCGCCCCGCCGGTGGACGCGGCCCACGCTGCCGAGGTTGGCCAGCGAGAACGGATCATCGCTGTCGAAGACCAGTCGCTCCGCCTCGAGGATGTCGTGGTACCGCCGGGCGCTCAGGTTGAGCCCGACGACGAATTCGGGAAGCAGGGCGTGCTCGACGCCGAGCAACAGCTCGTCGGTTCGCGGAGCGTTGAGATCCGGATCCACCGCGAAGGACTGCAGCGGCGCCAGCGTGAAGGGATTGACGTTGGGGCTGGGCGGCGCGATCTCGGGGCCGATCTCGCCGCGCTCCAGCGCCGGGCCGCCGGCGTTGGTGGTCAGGAAGTAGCGGTAGCTGAAGCCGCCGAGCGGGTTGAGATAACCGGCGGTGGCGGCGCCGAGCTGATCGGCGAACCGCGAGTAGCTGGCCCTTAGCAGCGTCTTGCGCTCCGCGCCGAGAGCGTAGGTCAGGCCGAGGCGGGGCGTGACGTCGCTCCAGGTGAAGCCGGCGTCCTCGCCGGCGTAGCGCACCGCCGGCAGGAGGTCGGGAGCGATGGGGTTGGCGGCGGCATCGGAGGCCAGGTTCTCGCCGGTCTGGCGGTCCCACCGCAGTCCGAGATTGACCGTCAGATGGCCCGCCGTGACGGTGTCCTGGGCGAAAGCGTCGGTGTAGTCCGTCCCGATGCGCGGGCTGGCGTCCCGGGCCAGCACGAGCAGCGGCACGTCGTCGGCCGGCGCCGGTCCCGCCAGCGCGATCTCGGCGCCGCCGCCCGGCCAGCGAAGGAGAGTCGACGACTCGGCGGTGCGGTAGCCGGCGCCAACCTTCAGCTCGTGCGAAACCTTACCGGTATTGAAGAAGCTCGAGGAGTCGAGCCTGGCCTGCTCCTGCGGCCGCTCGATCTGCTCGCGCAGGTAGCTGTTGTGCCAGCGCAGATCGCGGTCGCGATAGGGGAGCGCCGCGCCGCCCTCGGGAACGAGCTGAAAGCCGCCGTTGACCCGCGAGTACATCCCGGTCGCGTAGACGTTGCTGCTGAAGATCTGGGTGTCCTCGACTTTCCAGGCGGTGGGCTCGCCGCCGAAACCGCTCTGATTCCACGTCGTCTCCTGCGGCCGCAGCGGGCCGGCGTTGCGGCCCTTCTTGACCTTGTCGCTCTGCCAGACGAAAGCGGTCGCCGAGTTGCTGCCGGTGAGCTGCGCGTTGAGCTTGGCGTTCCAATCCTCCAGCGTCGTCTTGTCGCTGAAGTCGTCGATCGTCAGCAGGTCGATCTCCGACCTGGCGTAAGAGCCCCAGGCCCACAGACGGTCCCGGACGATGGGCCCTCCCACCTCCGCGCCCTGCTCGACGAGCCTGTCGATGCGGTTGCCCTGCTGGAAAGCGTCTTGGGCGTGACCGTTGTTCCACGGTCCGCCCGCGGCCAGGTCGCCGCGGTTGGATTCGAGAGCGGATTGCAGGCTGTCGTTCTCGGCGAGGTAGCGGGCGGAGCCGCGCCATTCGTTGGTGCCGCGCTTGGTCACCATGTTGAGCGTCACGCCGCCGGTGGCGTTGGTGACGTCGCCGCCGCCGGTCGTCACCTGCAGCTCCTCGAAAGCGTCGAAGTCATAGTAGGCCGGCGAGGAGCCGAGCGCCGCCATGTCGGTGAGGACCATGCCGTCCAACGACCATACCGCCTGCTCGCCGCTGGAGCCCGGGCCGACGTACCGCGACTGCTGGCCGCTCTCGTTGCCGCCGACGTTGATGCGGTCGGCCAGCACTCCCGGCGTACTTTGCAGGATCGTCCAAGGATCGCGGGCCGAGGGGATCTTCTCCAGTTCGGTTTGGGAGACGGTTGCGCCGGTGGTGATCCGCCGCTCTTCGAGGAGCGGCGACTCGGCGGTGACGGTGATGAGGTCCTCCACCGGCCCGGAGTAATTCGAGCTCGCGTAATTGGCAAACGAAGCGCGTGCCGCCGTCGAATCCCGCGGCGCGTTCACCGGCAGCACGCACGTCACCGGCTGGACGCCGGCGGGCGCGGTGGGCGTCACGTCCACCGCCACCAGGCTGGTGTAATCCGTCACCAGGTGGTGGCGCAGGCCGAGCTCGGTGACGGCGTGCCGCACCTTCTCGCGGTCTGCGCCCGCCTGCAGGCTATCCGTGAGCGCCTGGATCTTCTTCCGCGCCCAGAGCTTGTCGATGCCGGCGCCCTTGATCTCGCCGGCGACGGGGAAGGAGTCCTCCCAGGAGGCGCCGCCGCGGCTGCCGGCGACCGTGACCGTTCCCGAGGCGTCCTTCATGCGCGCGGTCACCACCAGCGGTTCGTCCAGGTAGAGGTCCGGAACGCGCTCGGGCCAGGCCTCGGCGGCCGGATCGCTCCACTGCACCTCGATTCCCTGCATCATGGGAGCTTCGAGCCGCGAGAACAGCGCGCCCATCTGCGCCGCCACCTGGGTCGTATTGCTGATCTGGGTGAACGAGCCGCGGCCGAGCGCGCCCAGGCGGCGCAGGAGCACGGCGTTGGGGGCCGCTCCGATCGCCACCGGAAAGAGACGCCGGCCGCCGAGGTTGGCGTTGAGGAACTCGACCACCGCGGCTTCATCACCGAGCTGGCCGTCGGTGGCGAAGATCACCTGCGGCACGAGGCCGATCGGCGCTGGTTTGTTGAAGGCGATGCGCAGCGCCGGGAGCATCTCGGTACCCCCATCGGCCCGCAGACCGCCGACGAAGCGGCGCGCCTGGGCGATGGCGTCCGGGGTGGCTGGGATGCTCGCTGGAAAGAGAGCGCTGGCCGTCGAGTTGAACTGGATGACGTTGAACCAGTCCATCGGCTGGAGCCGGCTCAAGGCGAAGAGGAGCGCTTCCCTGGCCTGCTCGATCGAGCTTCCATCCATCGAGCCGGAGGTATCGATGATGAAGGCCGTCTCGCGCGGCAGGCGCGAGGCCGCCGCTTCCGGCGCGTCGGGCGGCATCACCATGAGCAGCGCGTAACGCTCGCCATCGACCTCCTCCGAGTAGAAGACGGCGCGCGGCTCGCGGCCGACGGCGGGAGTCCATTCCAGGACGAGGTCGGAATCCGCCGGCGCCACCCCCTGCGCGAGGTCCACGGCGTAGCGAAACTGCTTGCCCCGCGCTACCGTGATCGCATGGCTCGGGCTCGCCACTTTCGCCAGCGGAAATCCCGTGTAGAGGTCGGCGTGGAAGGCGAAGGGATTGATCGGCGGCGCGCCGCGATCCATGACCGGCGGCAGCATGAGAGCTTCGCCGGCGGCGGTCTTGCGGGCTTCGCTCCACGGCGAGACCACCATGGGGAACCGCAGGGAGAACTTCCCCGCCGCATAGCGCACCACCTGCTGCAGCTCGATCGTGACCTCGACCGTCTCGCCGGGGCCGATGTGGGCGACGGAGTTGGTGAAGACGTCGGGCCGTTGCTGCTCGACGAGGGAGGCCTTGGTGCCCGACTGCTTGGCGGCCTCGTAGGTCTGCCGGGCCTGCTGCTTTTCCTGGACGACTCCCAGCAGCGAGCGGTCGCCCACCTTCATGCGCAAGGTGTCGACCGCCGCGTCCTCCGGCAAGGGAAAGATATAGATTCCTTCCACCCACTCCCGGGAAGGATTGGTGAAGATCTGGGTGACTTTGGCGCGGGCGATGATGCCGGTGACCCGGACCTCCACGGTGGTGCCGAGCACGGGAGCGGGGATACCGCCCAGGAACAATCCCTGCCGCTCCGGCGATCCGCCTTCGGCACCGTAGGCGAGATGGCCGCTGATCAAAAGAGACAAGAGCGCTGCCATTCGAACGAGAATCGATCGCATTTTCCAACCTCCCAATCTGGGCCGTCCTCTCGGGAAGACAAGGCCGGCTGGTGTTGCTCCTGGATAGGGCAATCGCGGTGCCAGGGCAGACCGGCTTTGACAAATCCTTTACAAAACAGGATTTGCGATCGACAGCCGAAGCTTTGGGTTCAATCGGATGGATCAGACTGATTCAACCGATTGATCGAACCGATGCGATCGATAGAAAATCTGAACAATGTGTCCGCCTGAGCAGACGGGAGCGTCCTCAGAGGTTGTAATGGATCCCCATCGCCCGCAGCGGTCCCGCCAGATCCTCCGGCACCGGCGCGACGATGCGCAGTCGCTCTCCGGTCTCCGGATGCTCGAACGCCAGCTCCACGGCGTGAAGGGCGAGGCGGTGGAGTCCGAAGCGCTCGCGGAAGAGGCGGTTGTGCTCGCCTTTGCCATAGCGCACGTCGCCGATCACCGGATGGCTCAGGTGCTTGAAGTGGCGGCGGATCTGGTGGAGGCGGCCGGTCAGGGGACGGGCCTCGACGAGGGCGTAGCGCTCGAAGAGCGCGAGGCGGCGGAACTCGGTGACGGCGGGGACGCGCGGTCCTCCGGACGCGCGGGGAACCGGATGATCGATCACCCCTGCTTCCGGCGGCAGGCCGCGCACCAGCGCGAGATAGAGCTTGACGACCTCGCCCGCCGCGAACCGCTCCTGCATCCGCCGGGCCGTGCCCGAATCGAGGGCGAACAGCAGCGCGCCGCTGGTGCTGCGGTCCAGGCGATGGACGGGGAAGACGCGCCGGCCCGCCAGGTCGCGGGCGCTCTGCAGGGCCACGATGCGGTCTTGCGCCGCGCCCCGGTGCACCGCTATACCCGACGGCTTGTTGACGGCCAGCAGGAAGCCGTCGCGATAGAGGATGGGGAGCATTGCCTTAGCCCGGCGCTTCTGCACCGGGCTGTTGAAACGTCGCTTCTCTGAAGCGAATCGCCCTCAGGGCGACGTCTCTATAGCCCGGTGCGGAAGCGCCGGGCGAGGAGCGATCTGCCCGATTCTACCGGCGGAACCGGTTGAAGCGGGAGGGCGAAAAGGCGGAGAGGATCTGCGACAGCCGCTCTTCTGGGGGTTTCGCCGTGTGGTCGACCATCGGCGGCTGGGCCTCGATCGGCCGGTACGGCTCGCCCTGCTGCCGCCGCGGACCGCCCTTGCGGCGCTGCTTCTGCTGGTGGCGGAGGTGCTGCGGCATGTCGCCGGGACGGTGCCCGCGCGGCTGGTGGGTCGGCGCCTCGCCGGGCCGATGCCCGCGGGGAGCTTGCGCCGGCCGGGCGCTGCGCTCACCCTTCTGCTGCGCCCGCTCCTCGGCGCGCAGCTTCTCCTCGGCCTC
>DATBGJ010000606.1:0-3588 GCA_036558045.1 Thermoanaerobaculia bacterium | reverse complement strand
GGCAATTGGTGGTGCAGGAGGCGTTGCTGACCACGGCGTGGCGGAGCGGATCGAAAGCGTCCTCGTTGAGCCCGAAGCAGAGGGTCACGTCCGCCGGGTCCGCGGGATCGGCGTTGGCCGAGAGCACGACCCGGCGCACGCCGCCCCGCAGGTGGGCCGCGGCGTGCCGGCGCGCGAGGAACCGGCCGGTGGCCTCCACCACCGCCTCGACCCCCTCTTCGCTCCAGCTCACCCGCGACGGATCCGGCTCCTGGAAGACCGCGACGCGGCCACCATCGATCTCCAGGGACCCGGCGCCGGCGCGCACGTCGCCCGGGAACGGACCGTGCACGGAGTCACGGGCGAGCAGCCGCGCCAGCACGGGCGCCGGCGCGACGTCGTTGACCGCCGCGAGATGGAGGCCCTGCCGGTCGCGGGAAACCCGCAGCAGGGCGCGGCCGACGCGGCCGAGGCCGTTGATACCGAAGCGGAGGGGCATGGCGTTTCGAGCTCGCCGGAGGGGGTGCGGACCCTGGACCGCCGGCTAGTCTATCAGGGGTGTCCCGCCCGGGAGGTTTGTGACACTCTTACTGTGGAACAGGTGTGTGTCCGCTCTCGCCCTCGCGATTCGCAAGAGCCGAGCTCGATTCAACGATACGAGGAAGTCAGGAGGATATATCCATGGCCGAAATGGGCAAGTATTGCAAGGCGTATCTGGCGAAGCAGTTCCGGGAGTATCCCGGCTGGACGGAGAACGCTGCCAACGTGCGCAAGGAGAAGAAGGAAGTCGACGGCAAGGAGGTCGAGGTGGACCGCGAGCTCAACGACGACTCCATCCTGTACCTGCAGGAGAACTACGTCGTCACCGACGGCATCTTCAAGGACCAGAACATCATCTTCGACAACGTCACCGACGAGTGGAAGCAGTACTGTCACGGTCAGCTCGCCTTCGAGATCCCGGTCTACGAGCCGATCGAGATCAAGCACGCCGAGCCGGTCGAGGCTGCGGCGGCGCAGGAGTAGGGCAGAGCCGAGCGATCTCGGCGACTCCCGCCAGTAATCGATCGACCTCTTCGCGGGTGTTGTACATGACGATGCCGGCGCGAACCACGCCGCCGCTCGCCGCCACGCCGAGGATCTCGAGCGGACGCAGGCCGTAGAAGTGGCCGTTCCAGACCTGGAGACCCTTCTCCGCCAAGGCCTTCGCCACGCCGGCGGGAGGAACGCCGTCGACGGTGATCGAGACGGTCGGCGCCCGCAGGCCCGAGAAGTCGGGTCCGTGGGCCGTCACGCCGGGGATGCTCCGGACGTTGTCGTAGTAATAGGCCCCCAGGCCGTGCTCGTAGGCGGCAATCTCCCGCATGGCCGAGACGATCCGCTCGCGCAGGGATGCTCCCGCTCCCCAGGAGGCGATGTACTCGACCGCCGCCTTCACGCCCGCCAGCGCGGCGTGGTTCAGCGTACCCGTCTCGATCCGGTAGGGCGCCTCCTGGTCCTGCGTGCGCAGGCGGTCCGGATTCAACGCGTCGAGCAGGCCGGGCCGGGCGTAGAGGATCCCTACGTGCGGACCGTAGAACTTGTAGGCCGAGCAGAGCAGGAAGTCCGCGTCCAGCGCCATCACGTCGAGCGGGAAGTGGGCGGCGTAGTGGACGGCGTCGAGGAGCAGCCACGCGCCCACCCGCTTGGAGAGCCGGCGGGCGAGCGCGGCGTCGCTGACCGTGCCGAGCGAGTTCGAGGCCATGTTGAACGCCACCAGCCGCGTCCTGTCGGTGATCTGGCGCGCCAGGTCGTCCGCGTCGAGGCGGCCGTCCGGACGCATCGCCGCTTCCCGCACGACGATCCCCCGCTCCTGCAGGTTCAGCCAGGGGCCCCGGTTCGCCTCGTGCTCGAGCTGCGTGATGACGATCTCGTCGCCGCGCTTCATCTCGCGCGCCAGGGCGTAGCTCAGCGCGTAGGTGAGCGTCGTCATGTTCTGGCCGAAGGAGACCGATTGCCAGTCGGCGGCGCCCAGGAAGGCGGCCATGGCCTCGCGGGTCTCCTGCAGCAGGCGGTCGGTTTCCCGGGCGGCCGGGACGAAGCCGTGGGTGTTGGCGTTCGAGGTGCGGTAATACCCCGCCACGGCGTCGATGACGGCGTTCGGCACCTGGGTGCCCGCCGGGCCGTCGAAGAAGGCGAGAGGACGGCCGTCAAAGGTCCGCGCCAGAGATGGGAAATCCCGGCGGCAGCGCTCGCAGTCGGTGGCGGTGAAGGGCATCGCGTCCTCTACAGCGCCGCCTTGACGCCGAAGGCGAAATAGGCTCCGTCTTCGAGAGGCAATCCGGGAAAGAATCCGTCCGATTTCGAGCCCGCCTTCGCGGCCAGGCCCCAGCGCTCGCCCAGGAGGGCGTCCACCTCGGCGGTCGCGTTCCAGCCGTTGCCGCCGGGCCGGTGCTCCGTCAGATCGGGCTCGTCCCAGGCGTCCGCCGCGAGGCCGATCTCGGCGCCGCGGCCCACTTTCAGGCCGTGAACGCCGGCGCCCCAGCCATAGCCGCGCGCGAAGGTCGAATCGAGATCGCGGATGTAGACGGTGAAGACACCGCGGCGGGTGGCGGCGTGGAGGTCGAGAAAGCGCGAGACCTCCCGAGGCCCGAGGAAGCCGCGGGTGCCGATCGTGAGGCCGAGCCCGTCCGAGATCCGCAGGACCGGCGCATGGACGCGCACGCTGCCGCCCAGCACGTGCTCGCGGAAGTAGTTGACTACGGAACCGGCCAGCAGGGGATCGAGGAGGTTCCAGAGCGCCGTCGCGCGGGCGTCGTTCCAGGTGCTGGAGAATTCCGCGTCGAGGATCGGCTCGTAGGTGCCGTCCCAGACCGCGGCCGGATCCGAGTTTCGCAGCTCCGCCTGGCGGGAGACGAGGTAGTAGGCCATGTCGTTGCCGTCGCGGTACTGGTCCACGAAGTCCTGGCCGCGATCGGGGTTCTTCGCGCTGGCGACGTAGACGGTGAGGTCCAGCTTCGCCATCATGGCGAGCGGCACCTTGGCGCCGTCCGCGCCCTCCGGCCGCAGGAGGTCGAGCAGCGTGCGATGGGCCATGACGCCGTCCGCCTCGACGCCGCCCGCCGCGAGCAGCGAGCTCTGCTCGTTCGTCGCCGGCGGCCGCTTCGTGCCGGTCGCCGCCGAAAGGTCGTAGCCGAAGGAGTAGCTGGGGCTCAAGGCGAATTCCCGCGCCCGGCCGCCGTGCCCGCCCACCTCGTGCTGGAGCAGCAGCACCGCCGCCCCGACTGGAAACTCCCAGACCGGCGCCAGCCCCGGATGCCGCTCCCCGACGTCCGCGATCGAGGCGAAGCCCCGGCTGACGGCGCTCTGGAGGGACATCACGGTGCGGCCGCCGTAGTCCATCTCCGGCTCGGTGCCATAGCCGAGGAAGAGGGGATCCCAGGCGGATTGTGCCTGGAGGGCGGGAGTCAGCAGGACGGAGACGAGGAGGATGGCTGCGGCTCTCATGGGGGTACTTTATGCGAAGGGCCCCCGATCTCTGGCATGTCAGCGACACGTGCGACAAGCGGGTGGCACGTCAGAGAGAGGTCGATCGGGAGTCCTCTCCCAGGAACATTTACATGGCACGCTGGT
>DATBGJ010000605.1:0-2010 GCA_036558045.1 Thermoanaerobaculia bacterium | reverse complement strand
CGCACCCGGTGACGGAAGCCGGCGAGATCGAAGTCGCCCCCCAGCTCGCGGTTGATCCGCGCCAGGATATTGAGGTTGAACGCCGCCGTGACCCCGAGCGGATCGTCGTAGGCGGGGAGCAGGACGTCCTCGGACTTCTTGAGATCCGTGCCGAGGAGAAAGCCCTCGCCCGGGTTGAGCAGGTGCCGCACGTCGCACACGAGGTCGATGCGCTCCTCCGGGTCCAGGTTGCCGATGGTGGAGCCGAGGAAGAGGACGAGCGTGCGGCCGGGGGCGACGCGCTCGCGGCGGATCTGGCGCAGCGCCGCGTGGTACTCCCCCACGTAGGCCGTGATGCGGAGGTCCGGATAGGAGAAGAGCAGCGACCGGCTGCTCGTCTGGACGGCGGACTCGGAGATGTCCACCGGCACGTACTCCAGCGTGCCCTGGCGGGCGAGCAGCGCCTCGATCACCAGCCGCGTTTTCTGTCCGTCGCCGCTGCCCAGCTCCAGAGCCCAGACCGGCCCGCCGAGGGCGGCGACGATCTCCCCGGCATGGAGGCGCAGGATCTCCGCCTCGGCGCGGGTCGGGTAGTACTCGGGCAGGGCGGTGATGGCCTCGAAGAGGCGCGAGCCCAGCTCGTCGTAGAAGTACTTGGGGAACAGGAGCTTGGGGCTGGCCGTGAGGCCCCGGCGGACGTCCTCCGCGAAGGTGGGCATGGAGCGGGCCGCGGCCACGCGGCTCACCCGCAGCCGTTCCGCTACCGCGACGCCAACGTCGGGGATCTCAGAATATGCCGTCAAACTTTCCCTCCCATGACGGCCAAAGAGCGCCATGGTAGCATCCCCCGCCCATGAGCGACGAGCGCGAGACCCTGGAGCTGGACGTCCTCTTCGTCGGCGCCGGACCGGCAAGCCTGGCGGGGGCGTACCACCTCGCCCGCCTGGCGCGCGCGAGCGGCCTGGAGCTGTCGATCGGCGTGCTGGAGAAGGGCCGGGAGGTCAACAGCCACGCGCTCTCGGGCGCCGTCGTCGATCCGCGGGCGCTGCGCGAGCTGTTCCCCGACGACTGGCGGAGCGCTCCCTTCGAGGGCGAGGTCCATCACGAGAAGCTCCTTTATCTGACCCAGAAGCGCGCTCTCTCCCTGCCCATCCCGCCGCCGCTGGAGAACGAGGGGAATTACGTCGCCTCGCTCGGCAAGCTCCTCAAGTGGATGGCGCCCAAGGTGGAAGCCGCCGGCGTCGACCTCTTCTTCGAGTTTCCCGCCGTCCAAGCGCTCGTCGAGGACGGCCGGGTGGCCGGCGTGCGCACGGGGGACAAGGGCATTTCGCACACCGGCGAAAAGAAAGCAAACTACGAGCCGGGCGTGGACATCCGCGCGCAGGTGACGGTCCTGGGAGAGGGCCCGCGCGGCACGCTGGTCAAGCAGCTCGACGCCCGCTTCGATCTCTGGCGGGGCAAGAACCCGCAGATCTACGCCATCGGCCTCAAGGAGATCTGGGATCTGCCGCCGGGCCGCGTCGCGGCGGGCGACGTGATCCACACCCTCGGCTGGCCGCTCGGCTTCGACACCTTCGGCGGCGGCTTCCTCTACGGCATGCAGAACGACCAGCTCATCGTGGGTCTGGTCGTGGGGCTGGATTACAAGAACCCGCTTCTCGATCCCCACGCCGAGCTCCAGCGGCTGAAGACGCATCCGGAGATCGAAAAGCTGCTGGCAGGCGGGAAGATGACCTTCTACGGCGCCAAGGCCCTGCCGGAAGGCGGCTGGTGGTCGATGCCGCGCCTATGGGGCGATGGCTTCCTCATCACCGGCGATTCGGCAGGCATGCTGAACAGCCAGCGTCTGAAGGGCATCCACCTCGGCATGAAGTCCGGCATGCTCGCCGCCGAGACGATCCTCGAGGCGCTCCAGGCCGGCGGCATCACCGCCGAGCGCCTCTCGGCCTACGAACGGAAGGTCGAGGAGAGCTGGATCAAGGAGGAGCTCTGGCCGGTGCGGAACTTCCACCAGGCGTTCGACCACGGCCT
>DATBGJ010000604.1:0-10398 GCA_036558045.1 Thermoanaerobaculia bacterium | reverse complement strand
GTCCAGGATCGGCGGGCCGTCCTCCTGGTAGCGGAAGGAGACGTGGCTGAACTCGATGCCGCCCGCCAGCTCGCCCGGCTCGGCCTTCGTCTCGTCCACTTCCGGGAGCGTCTCCAGGATCGGCTGCAGGCGCTCGTAGACCGGCACCAGGGCGAGGACGGTCGAGAGGACCGCGACCATCGCCAGCGTCGCCGCCAGGAACTGACCGAAGGCGGCGTTGAAGGCCAGGAACTGGCCGATGGGCATGGCGTTCGCGGAGGAGGCGCCGACGACGGCGAAGACCGCCAGCGAGGTGAGCACGCCGTAGACGGCGTTGAAAGCCGCCTGGACGTTGGCCGCCCGCTGCGCCGCCAGGGTGCGCTGCCGCTGCTCGGCGAAGCGGGCGGCCCAGCGGGCGAACGCCCGGGCCTCGGCACCGGCCACCCGCAGCTTGCCGATGCCGTGGATCAGCCCGAAGACCAGGCTGGCGATCTTGCCCTGCAGCTCGAGGAGCGCGCGCTGGTGACGGAGCTGGAGCCAGGAGAGCCCCGCCGTCACCGCGGCGAGGACGAGCACGAGCGCCGTGGCCAGCAGCGCCAGCCGCCAACTGTAGTAGAAGAGCAGGGCGAAGCTGAACAGCGAGAACACCGCCGCGAGGGCGGCGGTGAGGACGTTGCCGGTCACCATCTCGCGGATGGCGTTGATCCCCAACGAGCGGTTGGCGAGATCGCCGACCGTGTACCGGCGAAAGAAGGAGACGGGCAGCGACAGCAACCGGTCCCAGACCGCCGCCTGGACGACTCCGTCGGCCTTGCCGCCGAACCGCAGCACGGCGATGCTGCGGGTCACCTGGAAGACGGCCGCCGCCAGCGCGCTGACGATGAGGGCAACGGTGATCTGGCCGAGCTGGCCGCGATCGGCGCCGGGGATGACGCTGCCGAAGACCTGCCCGGTCAGCACCGGCACCAGCAGCCCGAGAAGACCGCCGGCCGCCCCCATCAGCAGGATGGTGAGCAGATCGCTCCGGCGATCCCGCATGCTCAGGCGCAGCAGGTCCTGCCGCGTCACCGGCCGCTCGGGCAAGGGCGAATAGAGCATGTGAGCGTCGCCGCTCAAGGACTCGGCCAGCGCCGCGTCGACCGGCGTCCGCGTCAGCTCGACGGGGTCCGCCATCTCGTAACCGCGCGCCGAAGTCGGCAGCAGCGCCACCGGGCGCCGGACCTTCTGCTCGGCGTCGAGGAAGCGGAAAGCCACCAGCGGGCCATTGTCGCGGCGCCACCAGTCATCCCGCAGGATGACCAGGCGGGAGCGCACCCGCGAAGCCTCGCAGATCTGCGCCAGGCGGTCCCCCTGCCGGGCTCCCTGCTGCCACTCCGGCAGGGAGTGGATGGCGATGCCCTGTGCCTGGCCGACGAGCTGGGTGGCGGCGAGCAGGGGATCGGCGGTCGCCGCGAGGGCCGTGCCGTCGCCGGAGAGGGGCTGCAGAACGGCGGCGAGGCGGGCGTAGGCGCCGCGCAGGGTGCTGCGGTCGAGGTCCACCTTGCGGCCTAGACGCTCGCGTTCCTGCAGCTCCGCGCGTTCGGCGAGCAGGGCGACGTAGCGCAGGCAGACGGCGTGGAAGCGCGCGAGCCCCTGCCACAGCCCCTCCTCGCCGAGCATGGCCGCGGTGGGAAACGCGGCGATCCGCACGCCGCCGGCGCCGACCAGCCAGAGGCTTTCCGGGATGGGCACCAGATCGCCGTCGCTCATCGCCAGCCGGTCCTCCCCCAGCAGGTGGGAGGTGCCCTCCAGGTGTCTCACCCAGGCGACCCCCTGGCGCGGACGGGCGGTCCTGCCGGTCTCCTCGAGCCGCGTCTCCTCGCCGGGACACAGCTCTGCGAAGCCCTTGGGCGCCGCCGTGCGGACGATCTCCGCGAACAGGCCGCTGAACCAGGCGTCGAGCCGCCCGGCCAGCTCCGCGGCGGCCGCGGGGTCGCGGAGGAGCTCCCGCAGCTTCGCCTCGGAAAGGCGCCGCAGGCGGGTGCCCGGATGGCCGACGGCGAGCAGGCCGAGACCGTCGCCAGCCAGCGGCGCGAAGCCGCAGAGCACCTGGCCGGCGGTGGCCGTCCACAGGTGGATCCGCGATCCGGCCCCGTGCCGCGGCACGGCGAAGACCTCGGTCCTCCCCTCCTCCACCAGCCAGAGCTGCCGTGCGGCGTCCAGGCTGAGAGGCGCGTTGCCGGCGAGCCGGAGCTCGTCGCCTGCCGGCTGGGCTGTGGTTGCGTGATCCCGCGGCTCCATCGTGCTCATTCCGCGCTGATCAGGCGCCCGTAAGGACCCGCGACGCCTTTGAGCTCGTCGTGGGTGCCGCGCTGCACCACCTTGCCCTGCTCCAGCACGATGATCTCGTCGGCGTCGCGGATCGTGCTCAGCCGGTGGGCGACGATCAGGCAGGTGCAGCCGCGCCGGCGCAGGGCCTCGTCGATGCGGCTCTCGGTGGTCGGATCGAGGGCGCTCGTCGCCTCGTCGAGCACCAGGATGGTCGGCCGGCCCACCAGCGCGCGGGCGATCTCCAGGCGCTGGCGCTGCCCGCCGCTCCAGTTGGCGCCCCCCTCCTCGACCGCGCTGTCGTAGCCGCCGGGACGCGCCGCGACCTCCTCGTGGATACAGGCGTCCCTGGCGGCGGCCACCACCTCGGGCAGGGGGATGGTGGAATCCCACAGCGTCAGGTTCTCGCGCACGCTGCCTTCGAACAGGAAGACGTTCTGGTCGACGGTGGCCAGGGAATTGGTCAGCACTTCCGGCTGCGTCTCGGCGCGCCGCCGCCCATCGAAGAGGATCTCCCCTCCCCAAGGCTGGTAAAGGCCCGTGATCAGCCTGGAGATCGTCGACTTGCCGCTCCCCGAGCCGCCGACGAGGGCCACCCGGGAGCCGGGCTTCAGGTTGAGATCGAGGCCCTCGATGAGCGGCGGATCGAGACGGCTGTAGCCGAAGGAGACGTCGCGCAGCTCCAGGTGGCCGGCCAGCTTGACCGGCGCGTCCCCGGCCGGCGGGTCTCCGCGGCCGCTCGCGGCCAGCGGATCCATCCGGTAGCGCAGCACGTCGTCGAGCCGGTTCATGTCGCCCTCGACCATCTGCAGCTTGCCGCCGAGGCTCACCAGGCGGTTGACCGGCGCGATGAAGGTGACCATCAGGAGCTGGAAGGCCAGGAGCCCGCCCAGGGTCATGTCGCCCTCGATGACCCGCAAGCCGCCGAGGCCCAGGATCAGAGCCGTGTTGACCGCCGAGAGCAGCGCGGGGACCGCGTCGAGGATCTGGGTGTAACGCTCGAGCTCCTGCCGGCCGTTGACCACCTTGGCCTGGAAGCCCGCCCAGCGGGTGAACAGGTCGCCCTCTCCTCCCGTCGCCTTCAGCGTCTCGATCGTCTGCAGCCCGCCGATGGCCGTGCCGAGGAGCTTCCCCTGGTCCTGCCCCAGCCGGCGGTTGCCGTCCACCCGTTTGCGGGAGACCCAGCGCAGGACCGCCACGTTGAGCGATACGACCACGATGCCCACCAGGGTCAGCGCGACGTCATACTGGAAGAGGATCACGGCGAAGAAGACGACCATCAGGGTGCCCACGGCGTTGGTCGCCAGATCGCGCGACAGGAGCTGCGCGACGCGATCGTTGATGGCGACGCGCGAGCTGATGTCGCCGGCATACCGCTGGCTGAAGAACTCCGTCGGCAGGCGGAGGACGTGCCAGAGGAAGCGGCTGGAGGCGCCCACGGCCATGCGGGTCTCCAGGCGCAGCAGATAGGTCTGCTGCAGCCAGGTGAGGACGCCCATCATCAGCGCGGCGAGCCCCATGCCCCAGAGCAGCGGCGGCAGCCAGTCCTGGCGGCTCTCCAGCAGGATGCTGTCGATGAAGACCTTGGAGAAAACCGGGATGACCAGTCCCGGGATCACCAGCGCCAGGCCTGCCAGAAGAACGAAGGCGAGCGCCGCCTGGGCGCCGGCCAGGCGGCTGCGCAGCGCCGGGATCAGCCGCGGCGGGGTCCCTCGTTTCTCGAATTCAGCACCGGGCGCGAAGGTGAGGACGACGCCGGTGAAAGCCTGATCGAGCTCCTCCTCGCTGACCCATCGCGGCCCCGTGGCCGGATCGTTCAGATGGACCCTTCCCTTCTTGCCGAACCCCTCCAACACCACGAAATGGTTGAAGTTCCAGTGCAGGATCATGGGCGGCTTGATCGTCCGCAAGCTCGGGAGCTCCTTCTTGAAGCCCTTCGCCGCCAGCCCATACTGGCGGGCCGCCTTGACGACGTTGCTGGCCTTGCTGCCGTCGCGCGAGACGCCGCAGGCGATGCGCAGCTCCTCCAGCGGCACCCAGCGTCCGAAGTGGGCGAGGACGATCCCCAGCGCCGCCGCCCCGCATTCCAGCGCCTCCATCTGCAGGACGGTGGGCGTGCGCACCCGCCGGAGCGAAGCCTCGCCGCCGGATTCGGATTTTCCGCGGAGGAGGCCGAGCATCAGAACCCCAGCTTCTCCCGGACCTTCGGGATGACGAGACGGACGGGCGCCTCCTCGCGGACCACGATGTCTCCCGTCGCCAGGGTGCCGCTGCTGATCTTGAGGTTGGGCCCCTGGGAGGAAGACCACCGGAAGCCGGACGGAGTCGCAGGATCCCTCGCCAGAGCCACGTTGACCTGGATCGGCGGCCCCTCCTGCATGAGCTTCTGGACGAGGGCTTCGTTGCCCAGCAGGCGGGTCATGCCGCGGGAGGTGGAGGGATACTCCGCCGCCCAGGTGACCTTGCCGAGGATCGATCCGAACTCCTCCCGCTTGACGGTCGAAGGCGAGAGCCGCACCGCCATGCCGGGTTGCACCCGCTTCCCCGCCGTGGCGGGGACGAAGAGCATCGCCATGAGGTTTTCCGAGACCACCTCCAGGTTGAGGAGGGCCGTGCCGGGGCTGACCACGTCGCCGCGGTCCACCAGCAGCTCCAGCACGCGGCCGGCATGGGGGGAGACGACGCGGGCGGCCTCGCCCAGGCGCGCCTGCCGCTCCCGCAGCTCGATCTCGAGGTCGCGGATCTGCGACTCCCGCGTCTGGACCTGCTGATCCACCTGCTGCTCGGCCTCGATCCGCTTGAGCTCCAGGCCGTTGAGGTCGAGCCGGGCGCTCGCCAGTTGGTCCTGCACCGTGTTGAGGCTCTGCTCGGAGGTGAGGAGGGTCTGTTTGGTGATCAGGCCGTCCTTGAGCAGGTCCCGCTCGGAGGCGATGCGGTCGCGGATCAGCTCCACCTGCCGCTCGAGCGTCTGGACGCTGCGTTGGAGATTGATCCGTTGTTGAGCGAGGTCCTGGTCGCGCAGCCGCCGCTGATCGCCGGCGTAACGCAGCAGGTCGCGATACTCGGACCGCACGTCCGCCAGCTTGTCGCGGCTGTCCTTGATCTGCCGCAGCAGCTCCTCCTGGCGGATGCGGGCCACCACCTGCCCCTTTTCGATCACGTCCCCCACGCGGACCAGGATCTCCTCGACCTGGCCGTTCTCGGTGGCGACGAGGCTCGACACGCCGCCCTGGCGGAGCAGGATGCCCTCGCCATGGGCTTGCGTGGGAATGGAGCCGAAGACCCCCCAAACCAGGGAGGTCAGAAGCAGGAGGCCCAGGGCACCGAGAGCGAGCCAGCCTTTGGGATCCGTCACCTGCATGAGCTGGTCGAGCTGCTCGGGCGAGGAGAGCCGCTCGAGGGAAACCTTGCGGAAGATCACGGCTCGTCTCCTGATTGGAAGGGCAGCGTGGTGAAGCGGTCGGGCTCGGCGGTCTGCGGATCTCCCTCGCCGGGGAAGAGCGTGCCGGTCTCGAACCGCAACTGGACGAGAGCCAGGGCGAGGGCGAGGTGCGCCGAGACCTCGGACTGGCGCGCCGCGGTCAAGCGGTCCCGCTGGGAGATCACGTCGATCAGGGTCGAGGTGCCGGCGCGGAGCTTCTTCTCCTCGTTCTCCACCGCGCGCTCGAAGAGGCGCACCGCTTCCGCGGCCCGTTCGAGCTGTTGGGCACCGCGAGCCACGGCATCGAATGCGATGGCCACGTCGGCGCCGATCTGCCGCGCCAGGAGGTCCTCGAGAAACCGGCCCTGCTCCACGGCGGCTTCGACCTGGGCCAGGTCGCCGCGCGCCCGGCTGTTCAGCGTCGGCCAGGAGAGGGAGAGCGACAGCGTCGAGCTGGCGCCGGGTACGTTGCGGTAGAGCGGCGAGAAGAAGGTGCCGGTCCCCGCGCCCTCCACCAGCCCGGAATAGCTGGGAGTGAAGAGGAGATCGACCTGCGGCTGCAAGGAGTTGTCGGCCGCCCGGCGGAGGATCTCCGCCGCGCTCCGCCGCTCGCGGGCGGCGCCGAGATCGGCGCGGCGGGCGAGCGCCAGGGCGGCCCAGCGGGCGCTCTGGCCGGCGGCGGGCAGGTGGGAGGCCGCCAGCGCCGGAAAGGGATCCGCGGGAAAAGGCAGGGCGGCGATCTGCTCCGGCGGCAGGCCGATCTCGCGGCCCAGCGCCTGATGCGCCGCGAACAGATCCCGCTCGCCGCCGATGCGGGTCGTCTCCTTGGCCACCACGTTGGCCTCGACCTGCACCAGGTCGGCAGCCGGCGTCACGTCGGCGTCGATCAGCTTGCGGGTGGTCTCCAGCAGCTCCCGGGCTCGCTCCTCGCTCTCCCGCAGCACCTCAAGGTTGAGCAGGGCAGCCCTCGTCTGCCAGTACTGCGAGGCCACGGCGAAGGCGCGTTCCGCGGTGGTGTGCCGCAGATCCAGCGTGCCGGCGGCCACCTGGCGCTCCGCCGAGAGCTCCGGCGCCGCGGTCACGCTGCGGCCGCGCCCGCGCAGCAAGGGCTGGCGGAGGGTGAAGGAGAAGGTCCCGACGTTGACCGGATCCGCGTTGTCGTCCGTGGTGCGCAGGAGGTCGAGCTGCGGCTCGATGGAAAAACCGGTGCGGAACCGCTTGGTCAGTCCCACGGAATTGTCGAGCACCCGCCGCTCCCGGTTGGAGATTTCCGTCAGAGGAGTATCCGTGTCCGTCTGCTCCAGGCTGGTGCTGAGGACCGGATCGAACGCTCCCTCGGCGCTCAGCAGGATGCCGCGCGCCGAGCGCAGGCGGGCCTGCTCGATCGCGAGGTTGGGATCCTGCTCCAGCATCAACCGGATCGCCTCTACCAGGCCGATACCCTGGATGGGCTGCGGCTCGGCGGCGCCTGCGAGAGCTGGCGAGGCAAGCAGGAGGACGACGACGGCCCAGCCGGACCGCTGGTTACGCCGCGAAGAGGAGTTTGGAAAGGCCCATCCACTTGCCATGCATACTGCGCTTTCGTATTTTCACCGGGCCACGCTGGAGCTAGGCTAGCACCGTGATTTCAGGGATTCAAGCCGAGCGGCTGGCCGGCTTCGGGGCCTCCCCGGCAGAGATCGAGGAGCTTCTCGCCTACGACGAGAACCGCTTCCATCTCGAGGCCCTCAATCCAGAGGTGCGGTTTCCGCTGCCCGACGAGCCCTTCGTCGCCTTCTGGGCGCAACTCGTCGAAGAAAGCCGGCAGCACGGAGCCTTCGCCGTGCTGCGGGATCACCTTCCCCAGCTCCGCTTTCCGATCCGTGAAGGGATCAGCCAGGAGGAGCCCTACCTCGCCGCCACCCGGCGCGGCGTGCCGCTCGCGGACCTCCCCGAGGCGACGGGGCTCGAGCTGGAGCGTCCCGAAGCGGTCGAGCTGGGCCTCTACGCCAGCCCGGCGGGCCGCATACCGCTGCTGATCGCGCGCCGCCGGGCGGAATTCACGGCCCTGATCCAGGCTCTGGCGAGGAAGAACGAGCCCGCTCCCATTCCCCCGGCTCAAGGGGCGCTCATGGTCTCCGGCTACAACAACTGGAGCCGGATCGGCGAGCTGCGGCGGCGCTGGGAAGCCCTGGAGCCCGCCCTCCGCGAGACCGCCACCTGGGGAGAGGAATTCCAGCGCATCCGGGAGCGGCGGGAGCTCTATCAGGACCGCTTCATCCTCCTCTCCGACGGCCCCTACAGCGCGGTCCCGGCGGCCGAGCTCGGTCTGGAAGAAGCGGAGTGGCGGGAGATCTCTCTCGCCGTCCGCCGCGATCACGAATGCGCCCACTACTTCACCCGCCGGCTCCTCGGGTCGATGCAGGACAACATGCTGGACGAGCTGATCGCCGATTACACCGGCCTCTCCGCCGCCATCGGCAGATTCCGCGCCGGCTGGTTCCTGCGCTTCGTCGGGCTGGAGGACTTCCCCCGTTACCGCTCCGGCAGCCGCCTGGACATCTATCGCGGAAAACCACCGCTCTCCGACGGGGCGTTTCGGGTCCTGCACCGCCTGGTGAAGGCAGCGGCGGAGAACCTGGAGCGGTTCGACGCCGGCCTGCCCGCGGGCGTCAGGACGGTCCGGGGGCGAGGCCTGATGATCTCCACGCTGGCTTCCCTGCGGCTGGAGGACCTGGCGGCGCCGGAGGGGCAGGACCTCCTGGAGGAAGCCTTCGCGTCGACGCAAGGGCGGCTGGGGATCTCATTCTCCTGACAACCGCTGGAGGGCCTGCCACTCCTCCTCATCCATGGGGATCCCCTGGACCCGCCGCAGCGCCGCCGTCTCCTCCTCCAGGTCTCCGGGCACGATCACCCTCTCGGCTCCGGCGGCCGGCTGGCTCCTCACGGTGTCCATCAGCCGCGAGAGCTCGCCGCGCAGCTCCTCCGGATCGCGGAAGGCGGCGACGTCCAGCGCCAGGAAGAGGTGTGACACCCGCCGGGGCTCGTCGTAGGGCGGCGCGTAGAGATGCGACAGCTCGTGGTCGAGCGGCATGCCCGCGAGGAGCGCGCAGAGGATCTCCACCATCATGCCCAGGCATTGCCCCTTGTGCCCGCCGAGCGGCTTGAGCGCGCCGTCCACCACCCAACCCGGCTCGAGCGGCAGGCCGTGCGCCTGGTGGCGCTTGACCTTGGAGTAGGAGACCTGGCTGGTGGCGAAGTCGGCGCAGAAGAGGTCGTCGCCCCGCCCTTGCACCGCCATCGAGACCGGGTTGGTGCCGAAGAGAGGCCGCAAACCGTTGTGCGGCGCCACCAGGGCGTCGCTGTTCGAGAAGGCGAGCCCGACGACGCCGGCGCGCGCCATCGCCAGCGAATAGACCGCCGCGGCGCCGAAATGGTTGGAGTTGCGGACGGCCACGGCGCCGGCGCCCTGCTCGCGGGCCAGCCGCGCGGCCTCGGCGCAGGCCACCCGGCCGGCGACGAGCCCGAGGGCGTGCCCGGCGTCCAACAGCCGGGCCGCCCGGCCACGCCCAAGCCAGCGCAGCTCGGGGCGCGCCCGGCTGCGGCCGCCGTCCAGCTCGGCGACGTAGGTCGGAAACAGGCGGACGCCGTGCGTGTCGATGCCGCGCAGCGACGCTTCGAGCAGGCCCTCGACCACCCAGGAGGCATGCTCCGCGGAGAGCCCCCGCCGGGCGAGGACGTCCCCCATGAGACGCGCCAGGTCCGCTGCCGGGATGGTCTTCAAGGCCGGCTTGCCGAGAGGACCGGCGCGGGCTCGCCGGCGGCCACCCGGTCGCGCACGAAGCGGGCGAAGCGGGCGATTCCCTCCGCGATCTGCTCGCCGGTGACGTAGCTGAACGCCAGGCGCACCTGGCGCTCCCGGCCGGGCGTCAGCGCGAAGAAGCTCATCGGGCAGACGACGACGCCGTAGTCCCGCGCGCAGGCCACGAGGCAGTCGTCGGTGAATTCGAAAGGCAGGTCGAGGGTGAGGAAGAAGCCGCCCTCCGGACGGTTCCAGCGCACTCCCTCGCTGCCGCCGAGGTGCTCCTCCAGACACGCCAGCATGCGGTCGCGGTTGGCGCGGTAGAAGGGGAGCTTCTCCGCCATCAGCGGGCGCAGCGAGCCGCCGGCCTCCATGAGGAGACCGCCGGCGATCGCCTGCACGAGGGGAGACGTCGTGACGGTGGTCAGGCTCTTCACCTTCGACAGCTCGGCGGCGAGCAACGCCCGCTCGCCGGAAGGCAGGATCACCTGCTGGTCCGCCACCAGGAAGCCCAGGCGCAGGCCGGGGAACAGCGTCTTCGAGAAGCTCCCCATGTAGATCACCACGCCGTGCTCGTCGAGCGCCTTCAGCGGCGGCAGCGGCGGACCGTCATACGAGAACATGCCGTACGGGTTGTCCTCCCAGACGAGGAGGTCGTGCTCGCGGGCGAGGTCGAGCAGGGCGCGCCGGGTCTCCAGCGGCATCCGGGTGCCCAGCGGATTGTTGAAGTCCGGGACGTCGTAGAGCGCGCGCGGCCGCCGTCCGAGACGTCTGGCGGCTTCGATACCCTTGCGGACGGCCGCCGGCTCGAGGCCGCGCTCGCCCGTCGGCACCGGGATCAGGGTCAGACCCAGGATGCGCGCCAAGCCGGGGATGCCGATGTAGGCGGGATCGCTGATCAGGAGAGCGT
>DATBGJ010000603.1:0-9935 GCA_036558045.1 Thermoanaerobaculia bacterium | reverse complement strand
TCGGCGACGAACGGCCGCACGCCCCAGACGAGCTGGAGCTGGCGGGCCACGCGCTCGTCGGGAGTGAAGGCCATGATCGGCGACGGCGGCCGGTAGCGCGCCACCAGGCGGGCCGTGAAGCCGCTCTGGCTGAAGGCGACGATGCGGCTCACCGCGAGCTGCTCGGCGGTGTAGACCGCGGCGGCGGAGACCATGTCCGGCACCTGCAAGGCCTCCTCGCCGTCGAGCGCCGAATCCGCTTCGAGGGCGAAGGTACGCCGCGCATGCGCGTGGCCCAGCGGCTGGAGGGACCGCGGAGCGGAATCCTTGCGCGCGTAGTCCTCGGCTTCACGGACGATCTGCGCCATGGTCTCGACCGCCTGCACGGGATACTTGCCGGCCGCCGTTTCACCCGAGAGCATCAGGGCGTCCGCGCCGTCGAAGACGGCGTTCGCCACGTCGGTGGCCTCGGCGCGGGTGGGGCGCGGCTGCTCGATCATCGATTCCAGCATCTGGGTGGCCACGATCACCGGCTTGCCGGCGAGGCGGCAGGCGGCGACGATGCGCTTCTGCAAGACGGGAACCGTGTAGAGAGGCACCTCCACACCCAGGTCGCCGCGGGCCACCATCAGGCCGTCCGCGGCCTCGGTGATCTCTTCGAGGTGCTCGATGGCGGTCCTCCGCTCGATCTTGGCGATGATGGGAATGCGCCCGCCGCTCGCCGCCGCCGCTTTCCGCACCGCCTCGACGTGCGCGCCTTCCCCCACGTAGCTCGCGGCGAGGTAGTCCGCGCCCTCGGCCACGGCGAAGGCGACGTCCGAGCGGTCCTTTTCCGAGACCTCGAAGGGGAGCGCGCTGTCCGGCAGGTTGATCCCCTTGCGGGTCTTCACCGGACCGCCGTTGATCACCCGGGCGCGCATGCGGTTGCCTGCCTTCGACTCCACGCGCAGCTCGATGAGGCCGCCGTCGATGAGCACCCGCTCGTCAGGCTCGATGTATTCCAGGATCTCGGGATCCACGGGAAGGTCCACGCCGGGCGACTCGGTGCCGAGCACGACCTCCTGGTCCGGTGCGAGCAGGCGCGGCTCGTCGGGGATCTGGCCGAGGCGGTAGCGGGGACCCATGAGGTCGAGCACCACCGGCAGATGGCACCCCTCCTCGCCGGCGAGGAGGCGCACCAGCCGCAGGGTCTCGCGGTGCTGCTCCTGCGTGCCGTGGGAGAGGTTCAGGCGGAAGAGGTCGACCCCGGCGCGGATCAACGCTCGCAGCACCGCCTCATCACGGCTCGCCGGCCCCAGCGTCGCCATGATCTTCGCCCGCCGCTCCATGGGGAGGAGTATAGGAAATTCCCCATGCTACGATCCCGTTTCCCAACGGGCGAGGTACTTCATGTTCGACGGTCTACAAGACAAGCTCCAGGACGTCTTCCGCAACCTCAAGGGCGAGGGCAGGGTCAGCCCGGAGGCGCTCGACGCGGCGCTGCGCCAGATCCGCATGGCGCTGCTCGAAGCCGACGTGCACTTCCGCGTCGTCAAGCCCTTCATCGAGCGGGTGCGCGAGCGCGCCCTGGGCCAGGAGGTGCTGGAGAGCCTGACGCCGGCGCAGCAGGTGGTGAAGATCGTGCGCGACGAGCTCTCCTCGCTGCTCGGCGAGGAGGGCACGGAGCTGCGCCTCGACGGCCGGCCGGCGGTCATCCTGCTCTGCGGCCTCCAGGGCTCCGGCAAGACGACCACCGCCGGCAAGCTCGCCAAGCGGCTGAAGAAGCGCGGCCGCCATCCGCTGCTGGTGGCGGGCGACCTGCAGCGCGCCGCCGCCGTCGAGCAGCTCAAGCAGGTGGGCGCGGCGGTCGAGGTGCCGGTACTGGAGCCCGAGCCGGGCGAGAAGGTGCTCGACCTCGGCGCGCGGGCCCTCGCCGTCGCCCGCCAGCGCGGCCACGACGTGCTCCTCATGGACACCGCCGGCCGCCTGCACGTGGATACGGCGCTGATGGAGGAGATCCGCCAGCTCGCCGGCCGCCTGGAGCCGCACGAGGTGCTGTTCGTGGCCGATTCGATGACCGGCCAGGACGCCGTCAAGAGCGCCGAGCAGTTCTCGCAGGTGCTGCCGCTCACCGGCGCCATCCTCACCAAGCTCGACGGCGACTCGCGCGGCGGCGCGGCGCTCTCCATCCGCACCGTCGCCCGCGTGCCGATCCGCTACGTCGGCGTCGGCGAGAAGCTGGACGACCTCGAGCTCTTCCATCCCGAGCGCATGGCTTCGCGGATGATCGGCATGGGCGACGTCCTCTCGCTCATCGAGAAGGCCGAGAAGGGGCTCGACGCGGCCGAGACCGAGCGCTTGGCGAAGCGCATGGTCAGCCAGCAGTTCACCCTGGAGGACCTGCGCGACCAGCTCCGCCAGCTCCGCCGTATGGGGCCGCTCGCCTCCATCCTGGAGATGCTGCCCAAGGCCGGGCCGCTGCGCGGGCTCGACGCCTCGAACGTCGACGAGAGCGGCCTGCGGCGCGTCGAGGCCATCATCGACTCCATGACCCCGCTGGAGCGCCGGCGTCCGGACGTCTTGAACGGCAGCCGCAAGAAGCGCATCGCCAGCGGCTCCGGCACCTCGGTCTCCGAGATCAACCGCCTGCTCAAGCAGTACGCCCAGATGCGCAAGATGATGAAGGGCGTGCAGGGCAAGTGGCTGCGCCGCGCCATGGGGGGCATGGGCGGCCCGATGGCGCGGATGTAGACGGCTCCGATCCCGCCGTTGCTGTCATTTTCAGCGTTGCCGCACGGCAACGCTGAAGCTGGAGGCAGCAGCGGATTCGAAGCTCACTGCGTAGCACCCTCGGGCTGCCCGCGCAGCAGCCGCCCGAGGATGAGCAGGAGCACCAGCACCGCCCCCACCAGGCTGCCCCAGAAGATCTTCCTGCCCGTGGCCGCGGTGTCCGGCTGCGGACCCTCGCGGAGCGTGGGGCCGAGCGCGATCTCGCGCGCGGATTCGCCCAGGAGGCGCGGCGCGAGGAGCGCGAGGTCGTAGCGCGGCGCCGGCAGCCCGGGCTGGCCGTAGAGGAGCTTCAAGGGATCTCCCGCCGGGTAGAAGAAGCGCAGGCGGTTGGCCGGCAGCAGCAGGTGCGGCGGGCCGAGAGGGAGAGGGGCGTTGTCTCCCTCCTCGACCACGAGGTCGAACCGGGTCGCCGGGCTCCGCGGGATCTCCAGCGTCAGCTCCGGCGCCGGGCTGTCCGGATCGGCATGGCGCCAGAAGGCCTGCGCCACCGTCCGCTCCCCGGGCTCTCGGTCTCCCCGCGGCTCCAGGGCCGGCTCGGGGACCTCCACCAGGCGGACCTCGCGCTCGAAGACCCGCGCCGTGGTGGCGAGGACGAGCCGCGCCGACGGCAGCGAGGGGTAGGGGAGCTCGAGGCGATAGCGGGAGAGGGACGGCGGGTCGTCCTTCTTGGCCTGCCGCGCCAGGGCAGCGAGGGCGAGCGATAGCGGCTCGCCGCGCCGCTCGAGAAGGTAGGGGACCTGGCGGCCCTGAGCGTCGGCGATCCGCAGGTCGGAGAGATCCGGGCTGCGGGAGAGCACGGCGGCGTCGAGGAGGAGGGAGGTCAGACCCGGCGGGCCGGCGGGGACCTCCCGCCGGTAGCGGAATCCGGCCGGATCGACCGCCGCCCCGAGGGCGGGCAGCGGGCTCGCAGCGGCCACCTTCTCCCGCGGCGCGAGATCGCGGACGGCCCCCCAGCGCGCCGCGGCCGTGCGGGCGCGAGCCACCTGGCCGCGCAGCGCTTCGAGGTCATAGCGGGGAGGGGCGGCCGCGCGGTCGCCGAAGCGGGCGCTCAGGGGAGCGGTATCGGCGGCCTCGAAGTAGATCCAGGGCAGCGGCGCCAGCTCGGCGGTCACCCCGGCGAGCGGCAGCGGCGGGTTGTTGCCATCGTCCACGGTCAGCTCGACGTCCGGCCCCTGCGGGAGGGTCAAGGGGATGCGCAGCTCGGCGGCCGAGAGGCCGCCGCGCACCGCCCGCCGCAGCGTCCCCTCCCCGAGCGGCACCGGCAGGATCTCGGCGCCGGCGCCCGAGGCGAGGCGGCCCTCCGTCACCGTCGCCGGGCGCAGCAGGGGGCCGTTTCCTGGCACGGCGAGCTCCAGGGCCACCACCGGCAGCCGGGCCGCCGGCAGGCGGAGATGGAAGCGGCTCTTTCCCGGCTCGCTCGGCCGGCGCTCGAAGGAGACCGGCACCCGCACCGGCGGCCCCGCATCGACCGGCTGGACGCGCCGCGCCTCCACCGCGGACGGCAGCGGCAATCGGCCGCTCGACCGGTCGTCCCAGGTCAGGCGCAGGTAGCGGAAGTCGCCGGCCGGGAAATCGACGTCGAGGCGGTGGAGGTCCTCCTCGGGCAGGTCGAAGAGAGTGCCCTCGGCGACGAGCAGGGTCCAGCGGCTGCGGTCCCCGCCACCCTCCAGGCGGAAGCGCTTGAGGAACGGCGCGGGCAGGCCCTGGATGCGGATGCGGTCGATGGTGCCGGCGGCGCCGAAATCCATCTCGAAGCCGCTCGCGGTCTTGGTCGCGGCGATCGGGAGGAGGCTCCCCACGCGCCAGTCCGGCCCGCGCTGGAGGGGGGCCACCAGGAGGTAAGGGACCTCGCGGCCGGCGGCGTCGAAGAGGCGCAGGTCGGCCAGGCCGCCGCGGAAGGGACCCAGCTCTCCGGCTCGCTCTCCGGGCTCGTAGACGAGCGGGTCGGCGCCGCGGAGGAGGGAGACGTCGGGCTCCAGGCGGTTGGCGCCCGCCGCCGCGGCGAGGACCGGGCGCTCGTAGCGGAAGCGCGGCTCGCGCCTGCCCTCGCCTTCGCCGGCCAGCTCGGCCGCCGCCAACAGGCCGCCGGCGAGAAGGACCGCGGCCTTCTTCAACTCGCCTCCCGCCGCGGCAGCACGTACTTCTGGATCAGGACCGCCATCAGCGCCAGGCAGACGCCGAGGCCGGCGAAGGCGCCGACCCGATAAAGGCCGCCCAGGCTCGCCAGGTCGTGGATGAAACCCTTGAGCACCGCGACGAGGAGCAAGACGATGGCGGCGATCCGCGCCGGCCGGTTCGCCAGGGCGACTCCGGCGACGAAGAGGACGATGGCGAAGAAGGCCCAGGCGAGGGTGTAGGCGAGATCCTCGGCCAGCGTCGCCTGCCCGGTGAGGAAGCTGAAGGTGAGGCTGGTGCCGGATGAGTAGAAGTCCGCGATCTCGATGTTGACCAGTAGGAAGAGGAGCACCACCGCCGCGCCCGCCGCGAGGCTGGAGAGGCGGGGCAGCGGCGGCGGGGCGAGCCGGTCGTCGCCGCGCGAGAGGAACCAGGCGGCGAGGAAGCAGGCGAGGGCGGGCACGAGGTAGGTGTAGAGATACCAGTTCCAGATCGCGTAGCTGCCGCGCGGGTGATAGCCCAGCACCGCCGGATTCGCCGCCAAGCGGATGAAGACGGCGGCGAGCAGGCCGGCGGTCCACCAGAGGAGCCCGCGGTGGGGGATGCGCAGGTAGAGGGCGGCGAGCGCCGCGGCGAGGAGAGCCCAACCGATGGTGATCCACTCGTGGTCGAGCTGCAGGGGGATGGCCGCCGTGACGCAGGCGAGCACCGCGCCGGCGACGAGGGCGAGCCGGCCCGGATCGCGCTCCGCATCCGCGGCGCCGCGTTCCATCCGCACCAGTTGGGCGAGGAGCACCGAGAGGGCGAGCGCCTGCGCCACCGGCAGCGCTCCGATCACCCCGGAGAAGCCCCCGGCGACAAGGTCATGCCGGGCGATGAGGAAGAAGCTGAGGCTGGCGAGGACCGCCGCGAGATAAGGCTGGCGCAGATGCCGCGCCCGTTGACCGAGGAGCAGGGGAAACGCCAGATAGAGAAGATAGAGCGCCGCGGCGAAGGCCAGCTCGTGCCACCACGGAGCGCTCGCTTCCAAGTGAGCGATCCGCCAACCTGCGACGGCGGCCGTGGTGAAGACGACCGAGATCGGCGCCAGCCAAGGCCGGGCGGCGAAAGCCGAGAGGCCGAGGAGGGCGGCGAGGAACGCCACGTGCGCGGCGACGATGAACGCGAGCGGCGGCGCTCCCGGGACCAGCGTGGCTGCGATCGCGGCCACCTGGCCGAGAAAGAGGCTCGCCACAGCGCCGTGAGTGAGGCTGGCCACGAGCTCGCCGTCACCCGCCCGGCGGGTGACGCGGCGGGCGAAGCCAATCCAGAGGAGACCGAGGACGGCCACCACGAGCGCCGACCCGAGCGCCACCGCAGGCCAGGGAGCGTCCCGCGCCGTCACCACCCAGGTGAAAAGGACGACGTCGGAGGCGGCGAGCGCCGCGATCCACAGCGTAGCGCGGCGCAGCCAGAGGGAGGCGACACCGGCCGCGAGGTCGAGCAGCAGGAGCACCCCGAGCATCGGCCAGGGAGGGATCGAGAGCCGCGGCTGCGCGGCGACGAAGAGGAGGAACGCGTGGCCCACCAAGGCCAGATAGTGTCCGCCGCCGAGCGGCATCGCCTCCGCCTCCTCCTCCGCCATTCCATCCCGACGCCGCAGCCACAGGTTGCCGGCGAGAGCGAGAACGGCGAGGCCGGCGACCAGGAAGAGGGCCGGCACGAGGCTCGCGGCGAGCGGCACCGTCGCCCACCAGACGCCGATCAGGACCCACGAGAGGACCGTTCCCAGGACGGCGACGAAGGGGCGGCGCAAGGTCCCGGCTTCGAGGAAGAGCCCGGCGTTCAGGATCACCAGCAGGAGCGCGAGGCCCCACAGGGCCGCCTGGGCGAGCGGGCCGGCGGCGAGGAAGAAGAGGAGGCCGAGCGAGAGCAGGAGCAGGAAAGCGCCGCCTTCCGCGGGCGGCAGGCGCCGGCCGAGCCGCCGGGCGAGGATCGGCACGCCGAGATAGAGGAGGCTGAAGACGGCGTAGACCGAGACCCCCGCGATCAGCCGCTCGGGCGTCAGCGAGCGGGCCGACCAGATGGCCTCCGCCGCGACGGCGAAGAAGGCGGCGAGCGTGTGGAGCCTGCCGTCCTCATACAGCAGGGCGAAGCCGGCCGCCACGGCGAGGAGGGCGAAGAGCACGGCGAACGGCAGCCCTGGGCTGGCCGCGGCCGGCTCCAGCCAGAAGAGCACCGGGAAGCTGAAGAGGAGCAGCGGTCCGGCGAGGGCGCCGAGGCGGCCCTCCTCTTCCAGCGGCCGGCCCAGGCGTTCGGCGAGCCAGGGGACCGCGAGGTCGAAGAGCACGAAGAGCGCGACGAAGCCGAGGATCGCCGGCCAGGCCTTCGCTTCGCGGTACGAGGTTCCGAACCAGACGGCGAGAGCGAGGACGGGCGCGCCGGCCGCGAAGAGGTGTAGCGCGCGGGGTCCGCGGAATGCCGCCACGGCGGCGAGCCCCGCCTGGAGGACGAAGAGGAAGCCGAAGAGGAGGCCGTAGCGCGCGCCGAAGGCCGGGACGGCGGCGAGATAGAGGCCGAAGATCAACGGCAGGAGGGCGCCCACGACGGCCGTCCGCGCGAAGGCGTCCTTCGCCTCGCCGGAACCGCGGACGACCGCCGGAACGAAGAAGGCGAGAATCGGGAAGACGAGGAAGATCCCCAGCGCCAGGGGCAGCTTCGAGGCGTCGAGGAATTTGAACACCCACCCCCACTGGTAGAAGGTGGTGAAGATCAGCGAGAGGACCGAGAGGACCGGCCACTTTTTGCGCAGGGCCACCCAGGCGAGGCCGGCGTTCAGGAGCAGCAGGTAGCCGAAGAGGCCGATCGGATGGTCCTCGCCGGTCGAGAGCAGGGCCGGAGTGGCGAAGCCGCCGACGAGGCCGAGGAGGGCGATGAAGAGCGCGTCGTGGCGGATCGCCAGGGCGACGGCCACGGCGGTCACCAGCACCATCAGGACGAAGGTGGGAACCGCCCCGAGGAGATGCCAGAGGGTATACGCGGCGAAGAAGGTGGAGAACAGGGCCACGATCCCCGCCGCACCCAAGGCGTTGGCGGTGATGGCGTACCGCCGCGCGATGCGGTGCTCGCAGAGGGCCAGCAGCCCGGCGCCCATCACCAGGCCCATGGCCATGCGGATCGGCGGCTTCAGCCAGCCGTGGTCGATGGAGTAGCGGAGGAAGAAGATGGCGGCCAGGGCGAAGAGGATGCCGCCGATCCAGGAGAACAGCTTGACTCCCACCAGATTCTCCCAGTCGAAGGGCTTCCTCGGCGGCTTCGGTGGAGGGGGCTCCGGCCGCGGAGGGCGCGGCGGGAGGGCCTGCGGCGGGCGAGGTGGCGCCGCCGCGGGCTGGCCGGCCGGCGTTGCCGCCTCCAGGCTTGGAGATGGCGGTGGCGCGGGACGCTCGGCCGGTATCGGGGCCTCCACGCGGGGAGGCGGCGGTGCCGGCCGCGGCCAAGGTGCCGGCGCCGGTACGGGCGGCGCGACGACTGGAGCCGGGGGCTTTGCCAGCTCCGGCGCTGCCGCCTCGGGTGCCGGGGCGGGAGCCGGCGCGGCCGCGGCAGCCGGAGAACGGGCCGGAGCCGTCTGGGACCTCTCCAGGACGACCGTCCGGCGCCGAAGGTCCGAGATCTCGTTGCTCTGGACCCTCGCCAGTTCCTCGACAGCCTTCAGCCGGCGGATGATCATCCAGGCAGCGATGACGCCGATGATCAGGAAGAGCCATTCCATCCGCGACGCTCCTCAATCCGCGCCGACCCGCAGCGCGCGGGCTCTATGGGTTTTGCTCAGCCTATCATGCGGCCCGCGCTCCCGAGAGCGGTTCAGAAGCATGGTGCTCGTCCCTCTGCAAGGCACAGACCCTTCTGGCCTCTCAGGAGGAGGGTCTCCCTGACAGATACAGGGGTATACCTCCGGAGTATAGAGGTGTACCCGCAGTACGGGCACTCTTCGCGCCGGCCGCGGCGCGCGGTAAGGATCGGAGCGCTGCCGAAGCTTCGGTGGGCCATCGTAAGCTTCGGAGCGGAGACCTCAACCAGCGGGTTGAAGAGCTTAACCGGCGAGCTGGAGACCTCAACCGGCGGGTTAGAGACCTCAACCGGCGAGTTAGAGAGTCCAACCGGCGAGCTGGAGACCTCAACCGGCAGGTTTGAGAGTCCAACCGGCGGGTTGGAAACCTCGATCGGCGGGTTGGAGAGCTGAACCGGCGAGTTAGAGAGTCCAGCCCGCGAGTTGGAGACCTCAACCGGCGGGTTGGAGAGTCCAACCGGCGGGTTGGAGCGCTCAACCGGCGAGTTGAAGAGTCCAACCATCGGGTTGAGGCCTCCAAGCGGCGAGTTGAAGGTCCACCAAGCTGGCGCTCAATCCCCGCGGGATCGGCTGTTGCCTATTCTTCTTCGGCGTCGGCCACCCAGCGATCGAGGATGGCGCCGCACCGCTCCAGCGCCAACGGCCCGGCGGCCTCCAGCAGGTACGCCAGCGACCACGGCGACCGCACCAGGGCCACGGCGGCGTTCATGGCGTCCAGCAGCGGCTCGTCGAACAGCTCGAAGTGGCCGACGAGCTCGCCGTCGTCGAGCACCACCCCATAACCGAGCGGGTCGGGCTCCTTGTTCAGCCGGAGCAGAGCGTCGCGGCCGGTGCCGGGCAGCACCGACGCGGCGAGGAGCGCCAGCCAGCGGTCCGGGAACACCGCCGCCGGCCGGAATCCGCGCGCCAAGCTCTCGCCGGCCCGGAACAGTCCGAAGCCGAGCCCCGGGATCGGCTCCACGAACCAAGGACCGGCCGCGTCCACCTCGCCCGCGGTGGGCGGCTCGTCCCGCTCGCCGAAGCGGTGGAGGAAGGTGGAGGCGAAGGCGTTGGAGGGGAGGGACGGGGTACGATTGTCGGAGCTGCGCATAGGACTGGTCTCCTGTGCTCAGTCAGGCCCGGGGGCGAGTTCGAGCTCGTCTTCGGGCCGTTTTCCATGTATGGCCGGGGACGGGCCCGGCCGGCGGAACGCGATGTCAAAAGGCGCTATGATTACGGCTCAATTACGCCATTGTAGGTGAGAAGA
>DATBGJ010000602.1:0-1780 GCA_036558045.1 Thermoanaerobaculia bacterium | reverse complement strand
CGGTTTCGAGTCGCATGGCTGTAAGGGCGTAGCCTGGCTACGCCCCTACACTATAACGGCGCCGGCACCGGCCGCGACTCGATCTGCCGGCACGCCTCGCCGGCGCAGGAGCTCAGGGTCCGGGCGAGCTGCGCGAGATCGTTCAGCCACTTCCGCGGCACCCGGTTGCGCAGGTTGACGAGCTCGTCCGGATCCTGGCGCAGGTCGTAGACCTCGCGCTCGCCGGTGCCGTACTCCACGAATTTGAGGCCCGCCGTGCGCAGCCCCATGTGGGCGGGGTAGGTGGCGCTCGCCTTCTCGTCCTGGAGATCCGGCGGCTCCAGCGTCTGGTCGGCCTTGGGCGGCGCCGGCGGGAAGGCGAACTGCTCCAGCAGCGCGGCCTGGCGCCAGCCCGCCGGCGCCTGGCCGTGGAGGAGCGGCGCGAGCGAGCGGCCGTCCGGCGGCACCGCGAGCCGCGCGCCGGCGAGCGCGGCGAGGGTCGGCGCGAGGTCCACGCTCGACGTCAGGGCGGAGGACGTGGCGCCGGCCGGCACGCCGGGACCGCGTACCAGGAGCGGCACGCGGACGTCCGTTTCGTAAGGCGTGTACTTGCCGGGCTCCAGCCGGTGCTGTCCCATGTGAAAGCCGTTGTCCGAGGTGAAGAGGATGTAGGTGCCGGCGAGCTGGCCGGTCTCCTGGAGCGCCTTCACCAGCGCGGCCACGGCTTCGTCCACCGCCTGCAGCGACCGTATCTGCTTGCGGTAGAGCGCGTCGATGGTGGCGATCTCGCCGGCCGTGAGGCGCTTCGAGGCGCGGATGCGCTGCGGCTTGTCGCGCACGTCCGCCTCGTCGAACGCCGGCGTGCGAGGCGCCTGGAGGTCCGCGAAGAGGCCGGCGTGCCGCCGCGCCGGCGTGGACGGCTTGTGCGGCGCGTAGGTGGCGAGATAGAGGAAGAACGGCTGGCCGCCCGCCGCCGCGCCGCGCACGAAGGCCGCCGCCTTGCCGGCGAGCACGTCCGTCATGTACGCCTCGGCGCCGTTGCCGTACTTCACCGTCTTGCCGTTCTCGTTGAGCGTGTAGTTGTAGGACGCGTAGGGGCTGCCGTGGACGGGGCTCGCCCATTCGTCCCAGCCCGGAGGCACGTAGGTCCCGCCCTCCTCGCCCGGATAGCCGTTGAGGTACTTGCCGAAGAGAGCCGTGCGATAGCCGGCGGCGTGGAGAGCGGTGGCGAGGGTCGCCTCCTCGTGCCTCAGCTCGTCGAAGCGCTCGAAGCCGCCGTCCGGAGGGAAGTTCGTATAGACCTTGTGGTTGTGGGGGTAGAGGCCGGTGAGGATCGAAGCGCGCGACGGGCAGCAGAGCGACAGCGGCACGACGTGCTGGGTGAACGTCATGCCCTGGCGCGCGAGCAGGTCGCGCGTGCGCGGCATGAAGGCGAGCGTGTCGAGGTTCTGATCGTCGGTGAGGATCAGGATGATGTTGGGGTGAGGCGAGGCAGCCTTGGAAGGCGCCGCGCCGCCGGCGAGGACGCAGAGGGGGAGCAGGGCGAGGGCGGGCAGCAGCAGACGGCGGATCATGGAGAGCAGTATATATCACCGCAGCATAAACGCCCCGTGGAGTGCCTCCGGATCGGATTTGGTATCGCCAAGGTGGTGGTGTATTCTCTTAATTAATTCCTGCGCGAGCGGGGCGCATTTGTGGAGTCTCCCTTGCTGGCCTCTCTCCTCCCCGCTCCTCCCGAGCCGGCCGGCTCCGTCGAGCCCGGGTTCAATCCGGGACCGCCAGTCCCGATTCTCTTCCGGAG
>DATBGJ010000601.1:0-3616 GCA_036558045.1 Thermoanaerobaculia bacterium | reverse complement strand
AGGTGGAGTCCGGCTACAACCAGCGCGCCCTCTCCAACAAAGGCGCCATGGGCCTCATGCAGCTCATGCCGGCCACGGCGGCGCTGCTCAACGTGCAGAACCCCTACGATCCGGACGACAACCTGCGCGGCGGCACCCGCTACCTGCGCCAGTTGCTCGACCGCTTCGCCGGACGCCTGGAGCTGGCTCTCTCCGCCTACAACGCCGGTCCCAAGGCCGTCGAGCGGCATGGGGGCATCCCGCCGTATGCCGAGACCCGGGCCTACGTGCGGCGCATCCTGGCGCTCTACCGCGGTGAGGACGCCGGCCTCCCCGCCTCGTCGATGGTCCTCGCCGGGAACCGCCGCAAGCCCTACCTCACGCGCGGCGCCAACAACCGCCTGCTCGTCACCACCTCTCTCAACGGCTCGCGATAGGCTTCAGCCCGTGGGTTTCTCCACGCCGCGGTGGCATAGAATGCCGCCCGGCAAAGCCTGATCTCCGTTTCTCGAACCGATGCTCAACCTGCCCAACCTGCTCTCGATCTGCCGCATCCTGCTGGTGCCGCCGCTGGTGGTGGTGCTGCTCACCAAGTTCGAGGGCAAGGAGTGGTGGGGTCTGGGCCTCTTCCTGCTCGCCGCGGCGATGGATTTTCTCGACGGCTATCTGGCGCGCCGGCGCAAGCAGGTCACCCGCCTCGGCATGCTGCTCGATCCGGCGGCGGACAAGATCCTCATCGCCGCGGCTTTCATCTCGCTGGTCGAAATGGATGCGGGAGCTGTCGCCTCGGGCGTGCAGGACCACTCCGTCGTGCCCTCCTGGATGGTGGTGGTGATGATCGCTCGGGAATTCGCGGTGACCGCGCTCCGCAGCTTCGCCGCCGCCGAGAACCTGGTGATCCCCGCCGGGATTTCCGGCAAGGTCAAGACCGTCGTCCAGATCGTCTCCATCTCCTTGCTGATCATCTACAACCAACTCGGCGAGTTCCGGCATCTGGCCCCCATCTCCCTGTGGGTCGCCATGCTGGTGACCGCCTACTCCGGCATCGAGTACTTCGTGCGCTTCGGCCACCTGATCCTCCGCGGGGAGATTCGTTGATCCTGATGGCCCTTTCTCCTCTGCAGCGCCTCGCTCTCTACGCGAGGCGCCGCTATCGAACGGTTTTCGTAGTCTGCGCCGTGCTGGTGGCCGTTGCGGTGATCCTGACCCTGCGGCTCTCCTTCGAGACCGACATCCTGAACCTGCTGCCGCGCGAGGAGCCCTCGGTCAAGGCGTACGTCGAGTCGCTCGAGGACTTCGGCAGCGGCACCTTTCTGCTCGTCGCCGTCCGCATTCCCGCCGGCGCCGTGCCGGAGCCTTACGAGACCTTCGCGGACGAGCTGGCGGCCCGCCTCGCGCGCCTGCCGGAGCTGAAGAGCGTGGAGCACCGCATCGGCGATCCGGAAGAGCTGCTGCAGACCTTCTTTCCGAAGTCCGTGCTGTTCCTGGACGAGCAGGGCCGGCGCGAGCTGGCGGCGCGGCTCTCCGATCAGGGGATCCGCCAGCGGGTGAAAGAGCTGCGGCGCCAGCTCTCCACGCCGCAGGGTCTGGCGGTCAAGCAGCTCGCCAAGCTCGATCCGCTGGGCCTCGCCCAGATCTTCCTCGGCCGCGTCGAGAGCTCCCGGGGCACGCTGCAGGTCGATTGGACGAGCGGCTATTACCTTTCGCGCGACCGCCGGATGCTGTTGATCCTCGCCGAGCCGGCCCGCCCGCCGCAGAACATCGAGTGGAACGAGCGCATGGTGGCCGCCGTCGACCAGGCGGTCGCCGCGACCCTGGCCGACTGGGACGAGATCGCCGGGCCCGGCGGACCGCGCCCGCCGACCGTCGGATTGGCCGGGCCGCATCTCACCGCCCTGGGGGACACCAAGTTGATCCGCTTCGACATGGTGGTCAACATCGCGACCTCGGCCGGCGGGGTGCTGCTGCTCTTCCTCTTCGCCTTTCGCCGCCTCGGAGCGTTGGCCTACGCCTTCGTGCCTTTGATCTGCGGCATTCTCGTCACCTTCGGCTTCGCCAAGCTGGCGGTGGGCTCGCTCAGCATGGCGACGAGCGTCGTGGCGGCCCTCCTGATCGGCCTCGGCATCGACTACGTCATCGTCTCCTACGGGCGCTACGTGGAGGAGCGCCGCAAAGGCGGGGGCATCGAGAAGGCCCTGATCGAGATGAGCGGCTCTTCCGGCAGCGCCGTTCTCATGGGCGCGCTGACCACGGCGGCCACTTTCTATGCCTTCACCTTCACGGATTTCATCGGCCTGCGCCAGATGGGACTGCTGACCGGCACCGGCATCCTGTTCTGCGCCGCGGCGGTGTTCGTGCTGCTGCCCGCCATGCTGGCGTGGAGCGAGGACCACCACGAACGGCGGAAGACGGAGCCCAACCTTTTCCTGCACAGCTTCGGCTCGCAGGTGCTGATCCGCTTTTGCATGCGTCACCGGCGCGTTACGATGCTCCTCGGGCTCGGGGTGACCCTGGTGGCGCTCGCGCTGGCGTTCCAGCTCCGCTTCGACGAGAGCATGCGGACCATGCGGCCCCAGGGCAACCGCGGCAACGACGTCGCGGCCGAGGTGAGCCAAAAGTTCGGCTCCGGTTTCAGCTCGATGATCCTGTTGCTCTCCGGGGACTCGCCGGAGGAGATCGTGGAGCTCGCGGCGAGGGCAGGGGAGGAGGCCCGCAGGCTCGTCGAGCAGGGAGTCCTGCAAGGATTCAGCGGCGTCACCTCGCTGATCCCGCCGCCGGAGCAACAGCGGGCGGTCCTCGACTGGCTGCAAAAGGAGCGCAGCGGAGCCCTCGACCTGGCCCGCATCCGCGCCACCTTCGCCGGCGCCGCGGCCCGGGAGGGACTGCGGGTCGAGCCCCTCGCGCCGGGATTCGAGCTGCTCGGCCAGGCGATCAACCTCTCGGGGCCGATCGGCGTCGAAGACTTCGCCGCCTCGAAGCAGACCCGGCTCCTCCTCGACCGCTTCCTCAAGAAGACCAGCCGCGGCTGGAAGGGAGCCGTTTACCTCTATCCGCAGGGCAACCAATGGCGCCGGGAGCCGCCTCCGGACGCCGTCGAGCTGGCGAAGAAGCTCGGCCCCAGGGCCATCCTCACCGGCACCAACGTCATCAACCAGACCGTGCGGCGGGAGGTCCTGCAGGACGCCTGGATCGCCGGCCTCCTCGGCTACGTGCTGGTGACCATTCTGCTCTGGATCGACTTCCACACCTTGCGCCACACCTTCATGGCGCTGGCTCCGCTCACCGTGGGGATCGTCTGGATGATGGGGAGCATGTCCCTGCTGGACATCCAGATGAATTTCATCAACATCTTCGTCACCACCATGATCATCGGCATCGGGGTCGACTACGGCATCTACGTCTTGCACCGCTACCTCGACGTCCGCGACCGGTCCGATGAAGAGTTCTCAAGCGGCCTCCAGGAAACCGGCAAGGCGGTGGTGGCGGCCGCGATGTCGACCACCGTCGGCTTCGGCTCGATCACCTTCTCCCATTACCCCGGCCTGGTCTCCACCGGCAAGGTCGCCGCCCTCGGCGCCATCTGCACCTCGCTGATGGCGATCACCCTGCTGCCCACCTTCCTGACCTGGCGGCGGGA
>DATBGJ010000600.1:0-6485 GCA_036558045.1 Thermoanaerobaculia bacterium | reverse complement strand
CATCGAGCACGTGGAGGTGGGGCGCGACGCCCGCTCCTTCCACGAGGCGCTGCGGGCCGCCCTGCGGCAGGACCCGGACGTCATCCTGGTGGGGGAGATGCGTGATCTCGAAACGGTGGCGACAGCGCTCACAGCGGCGGAGACGGGTCACCTCGTGCTCTCGACCCTCCACACCAACGACGCCCAGCAGGCCGTGCACCGCATCGTGGACGTGTTCCCGCCGGCCCAGCAGTCGCAGATCCGCCACCAGCTCGCCCTGGCGCTGCACGCCATCGTCGTGCAGACGCTCGTGCCGCGCGCCGACGGTCGCGGCCGCGTGCCCGCCGTCGAGCTGCTGCTCGCCAACTACGCGGTGCGCAACCACATCCGCAGCGACAGCCTGCAGAAGCTGCACAACGAGATCACGCTGGGCAAGCGGCAGGGCATGATCACCCTGGAGGAATCGCTGGCTCAGCTCGTGCAGCTCGGCGCCATCGACCTGGACGAGGCGCGCGTGCGGGCCAGCCATCCCGACGCTCTCGAAGCGCTGGTCCGCGGTTGAGGCCGCTCCAAGGCGCCGTCGCGCTCCTGTCACAGCGCGGGCTCGGCTTTTCGGATAATGTAGAGCCCAGGTACGAAGACGGGAGAGGGAGCCATGAGACCCATCACCGCCAGCGACCTCATGAACCCCGAGGTCCTCACGGTCCGGGACGACATGAGCGTGCGGGATCTGGCCTCGTTCCTGATCGGCAACGAGATCAGCGGCGCGCCGGTGGCGGACGCCGAAGGGCGGCTGGTGGGAGTCGTCTCGCTGGCGGACATCGCGGCCGTGAGCTCGGGACTGGACCGCCGCGGCGCTGACGGCGCCGGCTTCTTCGGGCCGGATTGGGACGACGGCCTGGACGAGGAGGACATGGAGGAGCTCGACCAGGACGGCCTGCGCGTCGTCGACATCATGACGCCGCAGATCTTTTCGGTGCCCGAGGACGCCACCGTCTCGCAGATCGCCTCGCTGATGCTCAAGGGCCACCTGCATCGCCTGCTCGTCACCCGTGAGGACCGGGCCATCGGCATCATCACCACCTCGGATTTGCTGGGGTTGCTGGTGGGTGAGGAGTAGGAAGCAACACGGACGAGCACGGACAGGCATGGACTGACACGGACAGGAGAAGCTGCCTGGACGAGCTGATCAACCTCTTCGATTTCGAGGAAGCCGCGCTGGAGCGCATGCCCGCCGGCGCGCGCGACTACTATCGCGGCGGCGCGCACGACGAGCTGACGCTGCGCGACAACCGCGCCGCCTTCGAGCGCTGGCAGATCCACTACCGCGTGCTGCGCGACGTCGAGCACCGCGACCTCTCGACCTCCCTCTTCGGCCACCGCGTCGAGTGGCCGGTGCTCGTGGCGCCGACCGCCTGCCACCAGTTGGCGCACCCGGACGGCGAGCTCGCCACGGCGCGGGCGGCGAGCGCCGTGGGCACGACGATGGTGCTCTCGACGCTCTCCAATTACGCGATGGAGGAGGTGGCGCGCGAGGCCCGGCATGGCCTGTGGTTCCAGCTCTACGTCTACCGGGACCGCGGCCTCACCGCCGAGCTGGTGGCCCGCGCCGCCGCTTGCGGCTGCCGGGCCATCGCGCTGACGGTGGACGCGCCGGTCGGCGGCGTGCGCGAGCGCGACCTGCGCAACGCCTTCGCGTTTCCCGCCGAGATGCCGATGCGCAACGTGCTGCCGCGGGGGCCCGAGCCGCCGCCTCCCGACGTGCCGCCGATCAGCTTCCAGCAGTACGTCAACTCGATGTTCGATCCCTCCCTCAAATGGAGCGATCTCGAATGGCTGTGCGCGCGCACCACGCTGCCCGTGCTCGTGAAAGGAGTGGTGCGGCCGGACGACGCCGTGCGCGCGGCCGAGCACGGCGCGCAGGGCGTGGTGGTCTCGAACCATGGTGGGCGCCAGCTCGACACCGCGCCGGCCGCCGTCGACGTGCTGGAGCCGATCGTCCGGGCCGCGGGCGAGAAGCTCACGGTGCTCGCCGACGGCGGCGTCCGCCGCGGCACCGACGTGCTCAAGGCGCTGGCGCTCGGCGCGCGCGCCGTGCTGCTGGGCCGGCCCGTACTGTGGGGCCTCGCGGTGGGCGGCGAGGCCGGCGCGCGCCGCGTCCTCGAGCTGCTGCGCAAGGAGCTCGACGTGGCGATGGCGCTGGCGGGGTGCCGGACCCTCGGGGAGATCGACCGGGATCTGGTGCGGCGGGCGTAGCCTCTATATCCCTCCAGCCACCGCGGCGCTGGTGCCGCAATCCAGACGAATACGCCGCTGGCTCTCCGCGTGGTCCGCGGCGGAGAGCGCCTTCAGATCCGCGAAGGCGGCGGGCTCGATCCAGCGCTGCCGGATCTCCAGGTCGCGGCCGATCTCGACCACCTTGCCGTGGCTGGAGACGGACTGCCGGAAGGTGCCGACGGCATTGCCGACCTCGACGGTCTCGGGCTGGGGCGGGCACCATCCCGCGGGGATCTCGATCCGCCAGGAGTAGTGGTTCGACTTCGGCTCCAGCACCACGGGGGATTCGCGGTCCTGCAGCACCGCGAGGCCCGGTGTCCCTGACATCGGCGGCAGGCCGAAGCTGCGGGAGCCGCCGCTTTGCGCCGCGAAGCGGACGTGGGCGGACAGGGTCACAGAGGGCACGTCGGCTTGCGAGATCGTCCACTGCACCTGGGAGAGCTCAGCGCCGGGCAGCAACTGGCCGAACACTTCGCGCACCGCCGGCTCGATCTCGCTCGCGGCGCTGCCCGCGAAGGCGCCGGCGAAGGCCGCTCCCGCGTCGCCGGAGATCTCGAAGCTCGCCTCGCCCTCCGCGTCGCCCTGCGGCGTCAGAGCGAGGCGGGCGTCGATCCGTCCACCCTCCGTCTCCTGGCGGATCGGCGTGCGCACGAGCCGGCTGCCGGCGCCCCGAATCACCAGCGCGTATTGGTCCTGCACCGCGGGATGCAACCAGCGAATGGAGCCTCCCGCCTGCGTCGGATCGACGAACAGGAAGCCTTCGGCCACCGGATCGCCGGCCGCCGCGATACCGCCGGCGGCCACCGCCACGACGACGTGATTGAACTGGAACGGCGAGGGGAACTCGGTGTCGATGCGCTCGTCCGATCCCAGATGGATGAGCGCCGGATAGGCCTCGAGGTCCACCGCGCGCAGCATGGCGACGAGCAGCAGCGCCTTGTCCTTGCAGTCGCCCCACTGGCGTTCGAGCACCTCGCCGGGGGCCGTGGGCCGGTGCCCCGCGATCGAGGCATCGGCGGCGACGTAGCGCACCTTGTCCCGCACGAAGCGAAGGAGAGCGGCCAGGCGATTCCGGCGGTCCTGGCCGGCGGCGGTCAGCTCGCGGGCCGTTCTGCTCACGAGTGCGGAATCCGCCGGCGGGGTGGCGGCGAGCTTCTCGTACCACTGTCCGACCTCGGCCCAGGTCGTCTCCTCGCTCCAGGCGAAGCGGAGGACCGAGCCGCGGGAGCGGTCGCCGGGCGCGAAGCGCTCCTTCTTCAAGGCGGGCAGCGAGGTGCCGGTGACGACGACGCCACCCGCCGACTCATGAACGGCGAGGCCTTGGCGCGATCCTTCGAGGCGCCACCGCCAGCCGCGGCCGCCGCCGTGCACGGCCACCCGCAGCCGCTCGATGGGAGCCTTCTCGCTGACCAGGGAGATGCCGTCGGCGTGGAAGTCCGAGCGCTGTCTCGCCGTGGTTTCGATGGTCAGCACCGAGCCCGCCGGCAATGCCGGGAAGCGGGCGGTGCGGATCATGGAGGAGGCGCGGAGCTTCCCCTCGCCGGCCAGCTCGGCCGCGCCGAGCTCGGCGCGCAGCGTCTGGCCGTCCGGCGTGATGGCGTAGGCGGCGAGGCTCTCGATCGTGCGGTTCTCGTCGAAGTAGATGGGGTAGGGAGACCAGGCGGCGAGATCGGTTGCCGCGTCCATCCGCACCCGCAGCGAAGACCCCTCGCGGGTGGTCCCATCAGCGCCGATCTCGATGTCGACCGATTTCTCGAGGATCGTCGCCGCACGGGCCGGGATGGCTGCCGTCAACAGCACGGCCGCCGCGAGGAGGAGGATCGAACGATACACCATCTCCCTGCTCCTTCCGATGAAGCTGTCTCCGGTGCCTGGCCCCCGGATGTCGCGGAAATTGTGGAACTATCATAACCCGGAGGAACGCTTTCCGGAAGGGGGGGAGCCTTGGCCTATCAGCCCATCGAGGACTACGGGATCATCGGCAACATGCGGACCGCGGCGCTGGTGAGCCGCCGCGGCTCGATCGACTGGTATTGCTTCCCGCATTTCGATTCGCCGAGCCTCTTCGCGGCTCTCCTCGACGACGCCAAGGGAGGCCGCTTCGAGATCTCTCCGGTGAGCGAGGACGTCGCCAACAAGCAGCTCTACTGGCCCGAGACCAACGTCCTGGTGACGCGCTTCCTCTCGGCGGACGGCGTGGGGGAGATCGAGGACTTCATGCCGGTCGGCGGATCGGCGGACGATCCCTGGCGCGATCAGCTCATCCGGCGGGTGCGGCAGGTGCGGGGCGCGCTCAAGTTCCGGCTGCGCTGCGAGCCGGCGTTCGACTACGCGCGGGCCTCGCACGAGACGGTGATCGAGCGCGCCGGCGCCTGCTTCCGCTCATCCGGCCTGCGCCTCGAGCTGGCCAGCGACAGGCCGCTGGTGCGGGACGGGCGAGGCGTCGCCGCGGAGTTCACGTTGCAGGAGGGGGAGAGCGCCACCTTCGTGCTGCGCCCCGCCGATCCTGCAGGCAGTTGCGGTCCGGCCCCGTCACCCGCGGAGACGGAGGCGCTCTTCCAGCAGACCATCGCCTTTTGGCGGCATTGGATCTCGGCCTGCACCTATCACGGCCGCTGGCAGGAGATGGTGCACCGCTCGGCCCTGACGCTCAAGCTCCTCACCTTCGAGCCCACGGGCGCCATCGTCGCGGCGCCCACCTGCAGCTTGCCGGAGCATCCGGGAGGCGAGCGCAACTGGGACTACCGCTACACCTGGCTGCGCGACGCGGCGTTCACCGTCTACGCCCTGCTGCGCATCGGCCTCACCGGCGAGGCGTCCCGCTTCATGAGCTGGCTCGACGCCCGCTGCGCCGAGGCGGACCGCGACGCGGGCCTGCAGATCGTCTACGGCATCGACGGGCGCCGCGACCTCACGGAAACGACACTCGACCACCTGGAGGGCTATCGCGGGTCGAGGCCGGTGCGCATCGGCAACGCCGCCTTCGACCAGCTCCAGCTCGACGTCTATGGCGAGCTCATGGACGCCGTCTACCTCTACAACAAGCACGCCGCGCCGATCGCCTATGAGACCTGGGTACACCTGCGGGAGCTGCTGCACTACGTCGGCGACAACTGGCAGCGGAAGGACGAGGCGATCTGGGAGGTGCGCGGCGGCCGGCGGCACTTCGTGTTCTCGAAGCTCATGTGCTGGGTGGCCATGGACCGCGGCCTGCGCCTGGCCGACAAGCGTTCCTTTCCTGCCGATTGGGAGCGCTGGCTCGAGGTGCGCGACGAGATCTACAACAGCATCATGGAGAAAGGCTGGAGCTCCAAGCACGAGACGTTCGTGCAGTCCTACGGCAGCGACTGGCTGGACGCCTCCAACCTCATCATGCCGCTGGTGTTCTTCGTGGCGCCGAACGATCCGCGCATGCTGAAGACGATCGCGGCCATCCGCCGGCCGCCGGACCGCGGCGGCCTGCTCTCCGACGGCCTCGTCTACCGCTACAACGCGGCCACCAACGTCGACGGCATCCCCGGTGACGAGGGTACGTTCAACATGTGCACCTTCTGGCTGGTGGAAGCCCTGACGCGCGCCGGACGCCTCGATTCGCGCCTGCTCGACGACGCGCGCCTGCTCTTCGAGCGCATGCTCGGCTACGCCAACCACCTCGGCCTCTACGCCGAGCAGACCGGCCTGCGCGGCGAGGCGCTGGGCAACTTCCCCCAGGCCTTCACCCACGTCTCGGTGATCAGCGCCGCCTTCAACCTCGACCGCACGCTGGGCAGAGAGCGCGGCGAGGAGCGGGTGTTGACCTTGGAGTGAGCTACTCCTCGCACCGGTTCCGCGATGAGATGCCGCACCACGGGCCTTTCCGGGCCGAGGTGGAACGCCCGCGCCGCCTCCTCGACGTCGCGGGCGGCCACGGTGACGCGCTCGTGCTGGCGCAGGCGCTCGACCCAGGACTTGACGAGGAAGATGTCGGTGTGGAGGCTCGGGTCCGCCGCGTCCGTGAAGAGGCCGCACGGGCGATGTTGAAGCCGACGCTGCCGAGCGCGATGGCGGCCGGGAGATCCTCCCGCGGCACCATCTCCGGGATGCTCGCCTGCCAGGCCGGAGCGTTGAGGGCGGCGCCCACGCCGAGGAGGAAGGTGAAGAAGAGCAGCAGCCAGGGCGTGATGGCGCCGAACGCCGTGGTCAAACCGAGGCCGAAGGCGGCGAGGGTCATCCACGCCTGGGTGACGATC
>DATBGJ010000599.1:0-3104 GCA_036558045.1 Thermoanaerobaculia bacterium | reverse complement strand
CTCCGTCGGTTCACCTCGGCGAGCCGGAGGCGCAGGCGCAGCTCGTCGAGCTTGCGCTCTGCGGCCTGCGCGAGGGCGATCGCCGCCTCCAGGTCGCGGCGCGCCTGGGCTCGTTCCCCCTTCGCCTGCGCCACGGCGGCGCGGGCTTCGAGGAACGCGATGCGCTGCACGATCATGGGCCGGGCCGCGGCGCCGGGCCCCAGCGACGCCAGCCGCCGCGCCGCCTCTTCCAGATGCCCGGCGCGGGCGGCGGCGGTGGCGAGCAGCGCGTCGGCCTGGAAGACGAACTGGCTGTTTCCCTGGCCGCGGAACGCGCGCACCGCCTCTTCGGCCCGCCGCGCCGCCTCCTCCAGCCGGCCGCCGGCGAGCTCCGCCGCGGCGAGCGCCAGGCCCGCTTCGGCTTCGAGATCGCCCTCTCCCGACTCGTGCAGCATCCGCAGGGCCGCCACGAAGTGCGGGCGGGCGGCCGCGAGATCGCCGCGCGCCGCCGCCAGCGTGCGCCGCGGGGAGGCGCCTGCCGCCGCGGGCCTCCCGAACGTCGCCGGGTGTCGGCCGGCGAGATTCGACATAGTTCGACAGACGGCCGGATATAGTTTCCTTCAGCGGACGCACGCCATGACCACGAACCCCTCCTCCAAGAGCGCCTACGCCGCCGCCGGCGTCGACATCGACGCGCAGGAGAAGGGGCTCGTCCGCGTCAAGAAGCTGGCGAAGTCCACCTTCACGCCCGGCGTCCTCTCCGAGATCGGCAGCTTCGGCGGCTTGTTCCGGCCGGACCTCGCGGGGATGACTGAGCCGGTGCTCGTGGCCTCGGCCGACGGCGTGGGCACCAAGCTCGCGGTGGCGCGGCTGGCGGGAGACTACTCGTCGGTCGGCCGCGACCTGGTCAACCACTGCGTCAACGACGTTCTGGTGCAAGGGGCCGAGCCGCTCTTCTTCCTGGACTATGTCGGCGCCGGCGTGCTCGAGCCGGAGAAGATGATCGAGCTCGTCTCCGGAGTGGCCGACGGCTGTCGGGAGAACGGCTGCGCTCTACTCGGCGGCGAGACGGCCGAGATGCCGGGCTTCTACCAGCCGGGAGACTACGAGCTGGTGGGCTTCATCGTCGGCCTCGTGGACCGTCCCAAATTGCTCGACGGTTCCAAGGTGCGGCCCGGCGACGTGCTGGTGGGGCTCCCTTCTTCCGGGCTCCACACCAACGGCTACTCCCTCGCCCGCCGCATCGTGTTCGAGAAAGAAGGTCTGGCAATCACTGACAAGGCGCCGTGGCGGAAGAAGCGGACGGTGGGCCAGGAGCTGCTGGAACCCCATCTCTCCTATCTGAAAGCGCTGCGGCCGCTCCTCGGCCACGCCGCGCTGCACGGCATGGCCCACGTCACCGGCGGCGGCATCACGGACAACCTGCCGCGCATCCTGCCGGCGGAGAGCCACGCCCTGATCCGCTTCGGGAGCTGGCCGGTGCCCGACCTCTTCCACTTCCTGCAGGAGAAGGGCGAGGTGGAGACGGAGGAGATGCTCCGCGTCTTCAACCTGGGGATCGGCATGATCCTCGCCGTCGCGCCGGCCGGCCTCGCCGAGGTCCTGGGCCTCCTGCGCTCCGTCGGGCAGAAGAGCTACACGATCGGCACCGTGCAGCCGGGCGGCTCGGGCGTGGTCTACGACCTCGGCGCCCAAGAGGCCGCCGGAGACTGATGGCGACCCCTATCGCCGTCCTGCTGTCGGGCCGGGGCAGCAATTTCTTGGCCCTCCACGCCGCCGTCGAGCGCGGCGAGGTGCCGGCCCGCATCGTCCTCGTGGTCAGCAACGTAGCGGACGCTCCAGGCCTCGCCAGGGCGCGTGCTCTCGGGCTGACGGTGGCTGTCATTCCTCATCAAGGAGAGCCGAACCGGCGAGCCCATGAAGAGAAGGTCGTGGCGGCGCTGCGGCAGGCGGGTGCCGAGTGGATCTGCCTCGCCGGCTACATGCGCCGCCTCTCCCCGGGCTTCGTGGCTGCCTTGCCGCGGCGCATCCTCAACATCCATCCCAGCCTGCTGCCCGCCTTTCCCGGGCTCGACGCGCAGGCGCAGGCGCTCGCCCATGGGGTGAAGGTCTCGGGCTGCACCGTCCACCTCGTGGACGAGGAGCTCGACAGCGGCCCCATCGTCGTGCAGCGCGCCATACCCGTGCTCGACGGCGACACCGCGGAGAGCCTCGCCGCCCGCATCCTCGAGCAGGAGCATCACGCCTACCCCGAGGCCCTGCGGAGGCTGCTGACCGAGCCCTGGCGGATCGAGGGGAGACGCCTCATCTTCGGAGACGGATCTGTAGGGGCCGCCCCTACAGGTCGGGAATAGGGCGTCCGGGAGGCCGGTTATCCATCCTCGCGTCGGGTGGGAGAGAAGGGGGTTGACAGGACGGGAGCGAGGGGTTACGATCCGCATCCCTTGACGGGGGCTCCCATCCGGGAGCCGGCAACTGCCCGCGAACGGTCGGGCAGGTTCCTTGACCGACAGCAGGCGCGGTGGCGCGCCGCGGAATAAGCGGCGGCTGCCGGTTGTTGGAGGGCGTTACCTGCCTTGACAGGCCGTGGTGGCGCCGGTAGAATCGGGGTTCGCCTCGGGCGACGGGGCGTCGGTTCTTTGAAAACTGGATAGAGAAAGAGTCAGCGGCTTTACTTCTCGCAAGCGAGAAGGATTCCGAAGAAGCTAAGCCGGCGGGTGGGTAGCCCACCCGCCGGATGAGGATTCAAACTGGAGAGTTTGATCCTGGCTCAGAATGAACGCTGGCGGCGTGCTTAACACATGCAAGTCGTGCGCGAAGGTGGCTTCGGCCACCGGAGAGCGGCGAACGGGTGAGTAACACGTGGGTGATCTGCCTGGGAGCGGGGGATAACCTGGGGAAACTCGGGCTAATACCGCATACGTTGGCGGGTTTACGGACTCGTCAAGAAAGCTGGCCTCTATTTATAAGCTAGCGCTCCTAGTGGAGCCCGCGGCTGATTAGCTAGTTGGTGGGGTAAAGGCTCACCAAGGCGACGATCAGTAGCCGGCCTGAGAGGGTGATCGGCCACACTGGGACTGAGACACGGCCCAGACTCCTACGGGAGGCAGCAGTGGGGAATATTG
>DATBGJ010000598.1:0-4837 GCA_036558045.1 Thermoanaerobaculia bacterium | reverse complement strand
CCGTGTTGAGCACGACGTCCCCCTCCGGCAGGTCGAAGTCGATCGAGCCCCGCACCGTGCGCGCGTGGTTGAGGATCTGCATCAGGTGATGCATCTCCCGCAAGGCCGGGGACACCGGGCCGTACTCGGCGGCGTCCTCGGCGCGCGGCTCCTCCAGGATGCGGCGCACCTCGTTGTAGGTCATCCGCCTGGCGCTCTGGATCACCGTCTCGGCGAAGCGGCGGGCGAGGATCTCGCCGTCGCGGTTGATCTCCAGGAACACCGACACCGTGAGGCGCGGCACCTGCGGCCGCAGCGAGCAGAGGCCGTTCGAGAGCCCTTCGGGGAGCATGGGCACGGCCCGCTCGGGATAGTAGACGCTGGTGCCCCGGAGGTAGGCCTCGAGGTCCAGTGGATCCCCCTCCTTCACGTAGTGGGAGACATCGGCGATGTGGACCCCCAGCCGGAAGACGCCGTCCGGCAGGCGCTCGATCGACACCGCGTCGTCGAAGTCGCGTGCGCTCTCGCCGTCGATGGTGATGACGGTGCGCTTGCGCAGGTCCTCCCGGCCCGCCCAGTCCGCCGGCCGCGGATCGGCGGGGAAACGGGACGCGGCGTCGAGAACGGCGTCCGGGAAATCCTCCGGAATGCCGTAGTGGCGCAGCACGACCAGCACGTCGACGCCCGGCGCTTCGGGATCGCCCAGGATCTCGACGATCCGGCCCCGCGGCGGCCGGCGGCCGGGCGGGCGCTCCACCGCGACGACCACGTAGTGGTTCTCCGGGACGTCCTTCCCGCCCTTGACCGGCAGCTCCAGCGAGACCTTCGGATCGAACGGCACGAGCCACCGGCCGTCCTCCAGCGTGCCCACCAGGGTATCGGGGAGCCCCTCGGCTCCGGGGAATGCGATTGACATGTTGGTCGTTGTCTCCCTAGAATCACGCCCGCGCTGCGAAAGTGGCGGAATTGGTAGACGCGCAAGATTCAGGATCTTGTGGTCGCAAGGCCGTGGGGGTTCGAGTCCCCCCTTTCGCACCAACCCATCTCTCTCCCCTGCCCAGCCAACGGAATCAGCCGGCCCGGCGCGAGGCTACGGCCCGCAAGGGCTCCGCCGACTCCAGGCCGGCGGCGCTGCGCACGGAGGTCCAGGGGAAGGCCCGCAGCAGCTCCTCGAAGCGCGGCGCGAAGCCCAGCCGGCCGGTCTCGTGGATGAATCTCGCGATGCCGCGCAAGCGGCCCGGCGTGGGCTGGCCCGAGATCTCCCAGGGATGCACCACCGTCAGCACGAAGCCGCCGTCGTCCGCATGCCCGACGGCGGCGCGGATCAGCCGCTCCGGATCGACGAGGCGGCCCGTCCAACTGCCGGCCGGCAGGCGCAGCGGCCCCCCGAAGGTGAGCGGCGGGAATTCCAGCAGATGCAACGGCGGCCGCGAGCCGTTCCAGGAGAGGCGCGAGGCGAAACGCGGGTTGCCCAGCCGGCCGCCCACCGGGCAGGGTGAAAGCGAGCTGTCGTAGAGGAACCCCAGCTCCGCCACGATCGGCAGCCGCGAGCTGCCGAGACCGCGCAACGACCACTCCGGCGCCCGGAAGCCGAGCACCGGCTCGCCGATCAGGTCCTCCAGCAGGTCCTTCGACCGTTCCACGTCGGCCCGGAACGCCGCGAGCGGGCGCTCGCAGGCGCGCAGGTGGAGATAGCCGTGGGAGGCTACCTCATGGCCGGCTTCGGCGATCTCCCGGATGCGCCCCGGCAGGCGCTCCGCCACCTCGCCGAGCACGAAGAACGTCGCCGTGCATCCCGCCTCGGCCAGCCTCTCCAGCAGCTCGGGGAGGAGCCAGTCCAGCTCCTCCGGCAGGGCCGGCCGGTCCTCGGGCTGCACGTAGCTCGGCACCAGGCAGGTGTGGTACCACTCCTCGACGTCCACCGTGAGGGCGAAACCGAAGGGGGCCTTCAGTCGGCCGACCCGCGGAGCTTCCGGCGCCATCCTCTCTCTCCTCTCGTTCCGCGTACCAGGGAAGTGTCTTTCGGACCCGGGGTCCACTCCGGGGTGAGGTGCCACCATGTTACATGCATTCAACGTGCCGTTGGCGGAAGGATTACAGCGCCGCCTCGCTCGCACGACTGTCGCGGGTGCCGGCCCCAAACGTGCAAGTGAAGCTGGGCCATGACGGCCGGCAGCCTGCGGATGCAGATCGAGAAGATCGCCGAGGAGGCCGGCGCCGAGCAGGTGGGGATCGCCTTCCACGACTACGAGACCCACCAGAGCTGGAGCTGCCGCGGCGAGGACTGGTTCCACGCCGCCAGCACCATCAAGGTGCCGGTGCTGCTCGGCGTCTACGGCGCCATTCACGCGGGCCTGCTGCACGAGGAGTCACGCGTCCACGTGCGCAACCGCTTCTTCAGCGCGGTGGACGGCTCGCGCTTCCGCGTCGAGGCCAGCCGCGACGCCAACTCCGACGTGCAGCGGGCGATCGGCCGCACGATGAAGGTCGAGGAGCTGGCGCACCACATGATCGCCACCAGCAGCAACCTGGCGACCAACCTGCTGCTCGACGTCATCGGTCTCGAGGTGATGCAGCGCCTCCTGGCGCCCCTGCATCTCGACGGCGTCGAGCTGCGGCGCGGGGTCGAGGACGAGCTGGCCTGGCAGGCCGGCATCAACAACCGGGTGACGGCGAACGGCCTGCTGCAGGCGCTGCGGCTGATCGTCGAGGAGCGGGCCTTCTCGCCGGCCTGCTGCCGGCGGATGCTCGACATCCTGCACCAGCAGCAGTTCAGGAACGGCATTCCGGCGGGCCTGCCGGAGGGCGCGCGGGTGGCGCACAAGACCGGCGAGATCTCGACCGCCGCCCACGACGCCGGCATCGTCTTCCTGCCCGATCGCGAGCCCTACGTGCTGGCGGTGCTGACGCAATGGCCGCCGGAAGCCGGACGCCGGCACGAGGCGATCGCCCACATCTCGCAGCGCGTCTTCGAGCACCTGCGCGGCGCGGAGGAAGAGCTTGCCTGAAACGGGACCTCCGCCGGGCACCCTGCCGCTGCCGATCGTCGACGGATTGCGGCTCGATCGTCCCTACCGCGAAGCGCTGTGGCCGGGCGGCATGCTGCGCGACGCCGAGGGCCGCGGCCGGCGGTTGCCGCGCTTCTTCTACGAGATCGACTCCTGGCAGACGGCGCTCGACACGCCGCTCTCGCCGCACTTCATGCTCTGGGAGATGATCGGCGTCGACGTGCGCGAGGCCGAGCTGCTGCGCACCTTCCCGCGCTACGTGCCGTGCGCCGTGACGCTGATGGCGGCGGCGCTCGAGCCCTTCCGCGCCGCGGCCGGCACCTACGTGCACATCGCCGTCAACGGCGGTTACCGCTCGCCGGCGCACCGGCTGTCGCGGCTGGCGACGCCGCACTGCTGGGCCACGGCGGTCAACGTCTACCGCATCGGCGACGACTGGCTCGACACGCAGGCGGCGATCGAGCGCTACAACCGCATCGCGTGCGAGACGATGAGCGGCGTGCGGGCGCGGCCCTACGGCAGCGCCCCCGGCTGCGTCGACGACCAGCTCCACCTCGACCTCGGCTTCGTCACCCTGGTGCCGCACGGCGCCGCCTCCGAGGACGGCGAGCCGGCGAGCGAGCCGCCATGACCACGAAGCGCTCCGGCACGGCGCCCGCCGAGACGCCGGAAGTCCCGCTGGCGCTCGCCGCCACCGGCATGGAGGCCGAGCTCGAGCTGTGGATCGGCGGCGAGCTCCGCCGGCCCGAAGACGTCTTCGGCGATCCCACCGCCTTCATCCGCGGCGAGCTGATGCACCGCAAGGGCACGTCCTACCACCTGCCGACCGGCGCCGCCATCTACTTCGACACCGGCGTCATCGAGGTCGCGACCCCGGCGATCGAGATCGAGCGCGGCGCCGCGGCGCGCGCCGGCCGTCAGTTGTGGGAGTCCATCCGCTTCATCCGCCGCGAGCTCGACGACTGGGAGCGCCGCGCGGATGAGCGGGCGCGCCTCGCCGGCTACAGCATGCACTACAACGTCTCCTTCGAGCTGCCGTCCGCCGAGCAGGGGCGCCAGCGCACGCTGCGCAAGCTGGCGCTGCTGCTCACCTACATCCTGCCTTTCCCCGTGATGCTGCGGGCCACCAACCGCCGCTCGTCGAGCGGCGTCGGCGTGCGGCCGCGCGGCAACCGGCTGGAAGTGACCGCAGACTTCACGCCGGAGCCGGCGCTCTCGATCGCCACCGGCTCGCTCATCCTCGGCATCGTGCGCGCGGTGATGCGCTGGCCGGCCTACGACCTGCGCATGCTCGAGCGGATGGCGATCCCGGTCGTCGCCGGCTTCGCTCCCGCCAGGCACGCCAGCCGCCGGGGCTGGGTGGCGCGCTTCGACTGCTTCCCGGAAAACCCTTTCACCTGTGACGTCGACCAGCCCTCGTGGCCGCTGCGCGACGGCCGCCGGGTGAGCTTGCGCGACCTCGCCGGCGCCGTCACGCGCCGCTTCTGGCCTTCCATCCGCCGTCTCACCGGCCCCTTCAGCCTGCGGCTCATCGGCGGCGTGATGCGCGGTCGCGCGCCGTCGCTGCTCGACCTCGCGGACCGTCCGCCGGCCTACGAGGACGTCGGCCGGCTGTGCACCTGGGACGATCTCTTCCCCGAGCGCCTGCTCAGCCGCTCGCGCTACGAGCAGGTCCTCATCCGCGCCGTCTCCGGCCACAAGCTGCGCCTCGGCGCGCATTGGTACACGCCGGCCAACGTCCGCGGCTGGTCCCAGGTCGTCTTCCGGCGCGAAGATGGGATGCCCCGCGTCTTTCCACTCGATTTTCTGGTCCGGCATCTGCGTCAGTGGGAGTCACTTCAACCGCCAGG
>DATBGJ010000597.1:0-3929 GCA_036558045.1 Thermoanaerobaculia bacterium | reverse complement strand
GTCGAGGGCTTTACAGATATCTTTGCTTTTGAAGACCTGCAGTTGGAGGACCAAACCAGTTTCGCCGGCACAGGAGAGAAACGCCGCGGCGTAGTAGCTGCCGAGCGGAAACACCTGCTCGAACGCCTGAAGGTGTCCGTTCGCCTCCTCGGCGTCCCCAAAACCGCGCCACTTTCGGATCTTTGCTCCAGCCGGCCCGGCGGTCTCGTCGATTCCGACGTAGACCTCTCCACCGGAGGCATTGGCGAAGGCGGCTAGCGTACGCGTGAGTTTCGTCGGCGCGATATCCTTCGCCTTCAGGTCGTGAAAGTGGCCTTCCGGAAGAGCCAGGACGATATCCCGTTGAGCGGCAGAGATTTCCGAGATCGTGACCACGGGCCGTATCGTATCAAATACGACGCCTGTGCCGTGCAGGGCAGCCTCGCTCACGCGGGCCCCGCGCACGTCGAGAAGCTGAAGGCGTAGGCCCTGATCCCCGGCTGCAGGAAGCGCAGCACGAGCCGCCGACGGCGGAAACGCGGGGAGTCGACGAGGCGCACCATGCGCGGGCGCTCCCAGACGGCGAAGGTCCGGCCGGCCCGCTCTACGACATCCGCGCCGCGCTCTGCCGCCGCCACGGGCCCGCCGTCCACCTCGACCTCCAGCTCCCCCGCCGGTGCCAGGACGAGGTTCACTCCCGCCGCATCGCAGACGAGATCCAACTCGGCTCCCGGCTCGCGCGCCTCGAGATACTCGGCTTCGTGCAGCCAGCGGCCGCGGGCGGCGAACATCCCGGTCGGCGCCGGCCCTTCCTCGCGCTCGCGGTGGCGCACCTCTTCACCGGGCCGGTAACCCTCCGGCGCCAGGAGCTTGCCGCGGTGGTAGCCCAGGTAAATCTCGCGCGTCGCCGGATGGCAGACGGCGCCGGGTTGGTCCTCGCCACGCAGCGGCGCGAGCAGCTCGGGCATCGGTCCCGTATCCCCCGCCTCGCGCAGCAGGCGCTGGATCCACTCCTCGGCCTCGCCGTAGGCGCCTTCGCCGAAGTGCTCGTAGCGCAGGTAGCCGCGGGCGTCGATGAGGTATTTGGCCGGCCAGTAGTGATTGGCGAAGCGCAGCCAGGTGGCGCGGTCCTCGTCGAGCAGCACCGGATACGGAATCCCTTCGGCGCGCACCGCCGCCAGCAGCAGCTCGGCATCGGCGGTGAATTCGAACTCCGGCGTGTGGACGCCGACGATCACCAGCCCGCGGCCGGCGTAACGCTCGTGCCAGGCCTTGAGATACGGCAGCGTGCGCAGGCAGTTGACGCAGGTGGACTCCCAGAAGTCCACCAGCACCACCGTGCCACGGGCGAAGCCGATGGAGACCTGCGGCCCCTGGATCCAGCGGCCGAGGGCCAGCTCCGGAGCGTGGAGGGGAACGGTGATGGGAGGCAAAGAAAAGTCTGCGGCGAAAGACCGACCGGGCCCGGAGCATCCTCCGGACCCGGCGAGACGTTCTACTCGAAGTGGACGCTCAGGTCGTAGTTGTTGCGCGTGTCGTCGGCGAGGAAGACCCGCACCCAGACGAAGGCCGGTTTATTGCCGACGTTGCTGGCCCCGACACTCTCGCTGTCGCCCGTTCCTTCCGAGGCGGAGAGCGGAGCGCCGCCGACGCCGGCGCAGGAGGCGAACATTTGCAGATCGACGTCTCCGTTGCCGTTCGCGAAGCTCGCGTCGACGACGACCGTTTTTCCCTTTGGCACGCTGATCTTGTACCAATCCTCGTCAGTGATCTTGACGATGCGGCTGCCGAGGGTCCCCGCCTTCACGATGCGCGCCTTGGCGCAGGAGTCGTTCTGCTCGGACTTGTCGTCGGAACCGCCCTTGAGCAGCAGGTTCTTGATGCGCGGGAAGGTGACGGCGAACGAGCCGTAGCAGTCGAAGAGACCGTCGGGCTCGACGCCGCAGAACGACGGTCCGCCGAAGAGCTGGCCGTAGAGCTGCCCGGTATCGGCGCGGAAGAGACCCGATCCGGAAGAACCCGGTTCAGTCACCCCGTTGGTCCAGGTATTGCGCACCATCTTGGTGCCGAAGAAGTCCGGGATCTGATTGCACTCGTTCACCGCCTCCTTGAAGCCGAAGCTGATGCGCTTGAAATCGCCGGAGGGATGGTGGATGGCCACGGCGTCGATACCGTTAGGCGGCTCCTTGCTCGTCCAGCCGGCCCAGAACAGCTCATCCGCCGGCACCGCGCCCTCGACCATCAGCAGCGTGTAGTCGGATCCATGGCTGGTGGAGAGGAGCGTCGCGCCCTGCGAGCGCGGCACGCTGCTGAGCGAGGGCGGCGTGCCGCCGCAGGAGGCCGTCTGATAGAGCCAGAAGAACTCCGCCGACTCCGCCTCGCCCTGGCTGTCCATGCAGTGGTTGGCGGTCAGCCAGTAGGGAGTGAAGTCCGGCTTGCCGCTGACGTTGAGGAGCTGGCCGGTGCAGAAGAGAGAGTTGTTGCCGATGAAGCCGACGCCGGAGACGGCGCGGGAAAGGTCCCCCCACTCCGGGGAGCAGCTCACGTCGTTCTCGCAGGAGCCCGCCGCCTTGGCCCCGCTCTTGGTGAGATGGGAGATCGGATCGACGTACTCGTGCTGCAGGCGGTTCACGGTGAACGGCAGGGCGTCGGCGGCTCCGGCGGGCGCCAGGTACTCGATGCGCGCACGGTCGCCGAAGAGGGTGCCGGTCCAGAAGTCGCCGCGCTTGGCGATGGGGCTGTTGGCGCCGTAGAGCTCCACGTAGCGGTCCGCATCGAAGCGCGAGGAGCCGCTCCGCACGATGCCGCGGGCCGGATCGCTCAGGGACGGTGCGTAGACCGCCAGCTCGGCGCCCTCCGGCAGGCGGACGTCCTGGAAATGGAGGCGGACGCCGATGGCGTCCGTGGAGGCCACCTCGGCCACCCACAGCCGCTGGCCGTCCGCCAGGTCGTACCAGTTGCCGTCGCCAACGCCCACCTGCACGTCGCGGCCGATGCCGAAGCGCACGACCTTGGTGCGGCGCGCCTCCCGCTCGTCCTCGCGCAGCAGCGCGTCGGTGTCCACGGCGTTGAGGCGCACCTCCGGCACGATGCCGAGATCGACGCCCGCCGCTTCCGAAGGAGTGGGGAGCGCCGGCTTCGGGGCCTTCGCGAAGCTCGGCCCGCGGACCCCGAAAGCCTCGGCGGCAGCCGCGCCGTCGTCGGCTACCGGCGGCTTGGCCCAGCCGGCCGCGCCGGACACCAGAGAGACGCCGAACCCGACTGCCAGCAGGAGCCGGCCCGTGTGACGTTGCCTGGGACCAAAAAATCGATACATCCTGAGCTCCTTTCAAGGTGATGCGGGCGGGAGGCAAGCCAGAAGAAAGTCACTGTAGAAACACCGGCCGAGGCCCGGACGGTCCGTCGTCCGGGCCCGGCGAGAGATCTCATGGGAAGGAAATCGTCATGTCGTAGCTGTTGCGCGTATCATTGGCAAGATAGGCCCGCCAGATGAGGAAGGCGGCCTTGTTGGCGTTATTGGTCGCCGTTATCTCGATGTTGTCGAACGTCGAGTCCTCGGTGAAGATGGGCGCGCCTTTGCAGTCTTCAAAGAACTGGAAGTCGATGTCGCCGTCGGCATTGTTGAACAGGAGGCCGATGTCGACCGTCTGGCCGGGCTTGATGCTAATCTTGTACCAATCTTCATCGAGGACTTTGACGATGCGGCCGGGGAACCCGCCGGTCTTCACGATGCGCGCCTTGGCGCAGGAGTCGTTCTGCTCGGACTTGTCGTCGGAGCCGCCCTTGAGCAGCAGGTTCTTGATGCGCGGGAAGGTGACGGCGAAGGAGCCGTAGCAGTCGAAGAGACCGTCGGGCTCGACGCCGCAGAACGACGGTCCGCCGAAGAGCTGGCCGTAGAGCTGCCCGGTATCGGCGCGGAAGAGACCCGATCCGGAAGAACCCGGTTCAGT
>DATBGJ010000596.1:0-8270 GCA_036558045.1 Thermoanaerobaculia bacterium | reverse complement strand
GTAGAGATCCTCGGGGGCTCCCACCTGATGCAGGGTGCCGCCCTGGAGCACGGCGATGCGGTCGCCGAGATGGAACGCCTCCTCCTGCTCGTGCGTGACCAGCACGGTGGTGATGCCCACCCGCTGGATGGCGCGCTTGAGCTCGCGGCGGGTGCGCTCGCGCAGCGTGGGATCGAGATTGGAGAGCGGCTCGTCGAGCAACAGCACGCGCGGCTCCGGCGCCAGCGCGCGGGCGAGCGCGACCCGTTGCTGCTGGCCGCCGGAGATCTCGCCTACCCGCCGATTTTCGAAGCCCGGCAGATCCACCAGCGCCAGCGCGTCCGCCACCCGGCGCGCCGTTTCCTCTTTGCTTCGACGACCGGCGAGGCCGAAGGCGACGTTTTCGCCCACGGTCAGATGAGGGAAGAGCGCGTAGTGCTGGAAGACCATGCCGAAGTTGCGGCGCTCGGGCGGTAGACGGGTGACCTCCTCGTCCTGAACCAGGATGCGTCCGCGGTCCGGCGCTTCGAAGCCGGCGATCAGCCGCAGCGCCGTGGTCTTGCCGCTCCCCGAGGGGCCCAGCAGGGCGAGGATCTCGCCTCTCTCCACTGTCAGCGAGAGATCGCGGAGGACGGTCTGGGAACCGAAGCTCTTGTCGAGCCGGTCGAGGATGAGGAAGGGCATGCGTATTATCGGGCCGCCGCGCCCTTGCTGCGCACGGTGCGGTCCCAGGTGGCCATCCACTGCTGGCCGTTCTTCGCGATGAGGTCCCAATCGACGTCGGCAGGCTTGAGGTCGCGCAGCACCTCCTGCGCCCATTGCGGCAGGCGCGCGGGCGGCAGGTCGGTGCGCGCCGGCAGGCGGAAGGCTTCGCGCGCGGCCAGCTCCTGGCCTTCGACGCTGCCCACGAACTCGATGAAGGCCTTCGCCTCCTCCGCGTGGCGCGCGCCTTTCACCAGGCCGATCGAATCGTCGATCACCGGCACGCCGCTCCTGGCGAAGCGGTAGCCGAGCGGCGCGCCACGCTTGGCCTGCCAGAGCATGTCCGTGAGCTCCCAGACGGTGATCAGCCCCTCCTGACGGTTGAGCTTCTCCATGAGCAGCGCCGGGTTCTGCACGTACTCCTTGGTCTGCGCGTCCAGCCGGCGCAGCCACTCCCAGCCGCGCTCCTCGTTGCCCGTCTCGCGCAGGGAGCGCTCCAGGATCATGCCGAAGAGCGTCCGCATGGTGCCGCTCGCCAGCGGATCGCGGATCAGGATCTTGCCCTTCCACTGCGGCGCGAGCAGGTCGTCCCAATCCTCGGGAGCCTCCTCGCGCTTTACGGCCGCGGAGTTGTAGACCAGCACGGGTGCGGTGCGGTAGGCGCCGAAGAAGAGGTTCTGTGCGTTGCGGCTCGTCTCCGGCACGGCTTCAGCCCAACTTGGACGGTATGGCGCCAGCAGGCCCTCCGCGGCGCCGCGGGTGAAGATCGTCTGCGGTCCGCCATACCAAACGCCGGCCTGCGGATTCGCGGCCTCGGAGCGCACGCGGTCGTAGACTTCCTGCGAGCCCATGTCGAGCCAGCGCACGTCGATCTCCGGATGCGCCTTCTCGTAGCTCTTCTCCATCAGCGTCAGCAGGTCGCGGCCGTGCGGCGAGTAGACGACGAGGGGCGTGCGAGAGTCGTTGCAGGCGGTGAGGATACAAAGGGCGAGTACGAGTAGCAGAGATCTGCCCTTCGAGACCTCACCCCCTGACCCCCTCTCCATCGAAGATGGAGAGGGGGAAACGCGGCCGGCCGCCTTCATTTCAACCCCAGCAAGTTCGCCAACAGCCGATACGCCCCCGGCACGCCGGCGGGGAGCTGGCGGAAGAAGGCGAGGCCGGTATAGACGTAGTGGCCCTTGCCGAGCTGCGCCACCAGCAGGCCGCCCTGGAGGTCGGGCGTGTCCGGATCCTTCATCGACAGCAGCGGCTTGTAGGCGGGGTCCCAGGTGTGCGCGAAGTAGAGGCCGCGCTCCTGCACCCAGCCGTTCCAGTCCTCGGGGCCGATCTTGTTGGGCGCGTTGAAGACCGGCGAGCCGGGATCGAGCACGGTCACCGGCGCGGTCTCGTCGGTGATGCGGTCGTGCGGCCGGGCGATCTCCAGCGGGAAGGGCGCGAACTTGCCGTCGATGAACGGATATTGCTGGTATTGGACGATCGCCAGGCCGCCGTTGCGGACGTAGTCGAGCAGCCGGTGGTTGGCGCGCGCGAGGGCCGGATCGGTCTCGTAGGCGCGGCTGCCGACGACGATCGCGTCATAGCGCGAGAGATCTGCTGAATCAAGCTGGTCCGATCCAAGCAGCTCCAAGGGTACCCCCACCTGACGAAGAAATTCAGGGACGCGGTCCGAGGCACCGCGCACGTAGCCGACCTTTTTCAGCGGCGGCAGGCGCAGGTCGGCGGTCTGGATCACCACCTGCGCCGGCGTCGGCCTTGGCGTCGGACGGATATGGGGGTAGTCGATGACGGGAACGGCGAGGTCGAAGCGTTCGTTGTCCTCCAGCACCGCCGCGATCTGCAGGACCGTGCGGCCCGGCTTCAGCTCCTTGGGCGGATTGAGGGTCAGCTCCAAGTCGAGCGGCTCGTCCGCCGCCGCGAGCGTGAACGGCTTCGCGTTGACCGCGGGTCCTCCCTGCGCTTCCAGACGGCCGCCGAGCGGTTCCTTGGCATGCGAGGTCAGGGTGACGTGGAGATGCCGGGGCTCGCGGCTCTGGATGGGCCAGACCAGCAGCTCGTCCGCCGCTGCCACCTCGACCTTCGGCACCACGCGCAGCGGCCGCCGCACCTCGCCGACGGCCTGGTCCCGGTGCAGGTGGACGACCTCGCGCTCGAGCGTGACCGGAACGCCATCGATCGTGAACGCGAAGCGGGCGGTGAGCAGCGGCGGACCGAAGGGCTCACCGCGCTCGGCGGGCGTGGCCGCGGACCAGTCGTAGAGGCTCCCTGTCATCGGCTTGCGCAGGAAGTAGGGAATGGTGGCCGGGGCCTGTGCCGGCACCGCGGGCTTGAGCTCCCACGAGCCGAGGGTGCCCGCGGCGAGGTCTTTGGCCTCGCCCGCAGTCGCTTCGCCTCCCCACTCCGCAGCCGGCGCGAGGGAGACGGAGACCGCCGAGACCGGCCTCGCGCCGCCGTTCCAGAGGTTGGCCTGCACGGTAAAAGTCTCGCCGTTGACCAGCGCTTCGCGGTCGGTGGCGGCGTCCACGGCGATCCCCGCCGCCGCGGCGAGCCCGGTCTCGGCGACGTCGATCTTCTCGCCGATCAGCTCGCGCGCCGGCCGGTCTCCCTCCTCCAGGGCGGCCTGGGCCTGCCGGAGGGTGCCGAGGATCTCGACGAAGGCGGGCACCGTCTCGTCGAGCTTCGCCGGATTGAGCCCGGCGCGGGCGCGCTCGGCCGCCGACTGCACGGCGTTCAGGCGATCCTCGACGGTCTTTCGCCGCCCGGCGTCGGCCACCGTCTCGGCGATGGCGGAGAGACGGGTGTCGATGCCGCCGAAGAGGTCCTTTGCCTCCTTGCCGGCGTCGCCCTGCACCCAGCCGACGCTGGTGCTCTGCGGGCCGAGCCGCTGGAACATCCCCATGTCCTGCGAGCGGTGCATGCTGCGGCTGGCCATGGCGAGCTGGAAGATCGACTTGCCGGCCAGCGGATCGATGCCGCCGAGCGGCAGGGAGAGGCTGGGCGTCTCCGGGTCGAAGCGGGTCGAGCGGTAGAGCACCTGCGGCGTCCAGGGGACGGAGCCCTCGGCCGCGAGCCGCGGCAGGGCGTTCGCATCGCCGGCGATAGGGAAAGCCGCATATGCCGTGACGCCGGCGGCCTGGTGCTGCCCATGGTTGGGATGGGGAACGCCGGGAAAGACCGAGACCACCACCTGCGGCTTGAAGCGGCGGATCACCCGCACGGCGTCCTCCACCAGCGCGTCCTTCGGCCACAGGCGCAGCGTCTCGTCGAGCGAGCGCGTGTAGCCGAAGTCGTAGGCGCGGGTGAAGAACTGGCGGCCGCCGTCCACCGAACGCGCGGCCAGCAGCTCGCGGCTGCGCAGGAGCCCCAGCCCCACTCCCAGCTCGGGACCGATGAGGTTCTGGCCGCCCTCGCCGCGGCTGAGCGAAAGGTAGGCCGCCTCGCCGCCCATGCCGCGCGAGACGAGGGCGATGAGCGAGGTGTCCTCGTCGTCCGGATGCGCGCCGACCACCAGCAGGCGCTTGTGCGTGGAGAGCTTGGCGAGCGCCCGGTCCACCGCCGCGACACCGCCCGTGGCGGCGGGCTCCAGCGGTGAAGGGGTCAACTGCGCCGCGGCGGGCAGCAGCAGGCCGAGAAGGAGGAGCAGGAGAGAGAGGTAGAGGTGCTTCACGGATCGTCGCGTCATCGAGGGCTCCAAGATCGGGAGGGGAGTCTAGCATCGGCAAAAGGACGACAAGGACAGCTAGGACGCAAAGGACGGGGAACGTGATTGTCCTTGGAGTTCTTGCAGTCCTTTAAGTCCTTTTCTAGACGCCCCCAAATCATGCTCCGTAGACATAACAGGAACGCGCGATCCAACTGAGCTCGGAGGGGTTCAACCAACCGATCGTAAATCGCTCACTGGAGCTGAAGGAGAACGATCATGAAACGCAGTCTTCGCCTCACCCTTGCAGCGGCCTTCGTCCTGTTGGTAATGGCCGTCTCCACCGCCGCCGCGAGCGCGGCGGTCTACATCCCCACCAAGACGGCCGACACCGCGGACGGCGCCTGCAACGCCGATTGCTCCCTGCGCGAGGCGGTGCTCGCCGCCAACGCCAAGCCCGGCGACGACGTCATTCTGCTGCGCCCGGGAGTCTACTTGCTGTCGCTCGCGGGCAACGAGAACCTCGGCGCCACCGGCGATCTCGACGTGCAGGACGACCTCGTCATCGTCGGGTCCGGCGCGTCGAGCACGATCATCGACGGCGACGGCATCGACCGCCTCTTCGAGGTCCCCAGCGGTCTCACGCTCGAGCTCCGCGACGTGACCCTGCGCAACGGCCGGGCGCAGACCGGCGGCGCCATCCTGAACCAGGGAGAGACGACGATCCTGCGCAGCGTCCTCTCGGGCAATTTCAGCACCGCCGGCTTCGGCGGCGCCATCCTGACGAACGGCCAGAATGCATCGCTGAACGTGGCGGACAGCACCCTCGCCAGCAACACGGCGCAGGGGGGCGGCGGGGCCATCGCCGCCGGCGGCGAGGTGGAGCTCGACAACCTCACGGTCTCGGGCAACCGGTCGGTGGCCGACCACGGCGGCGGCCTCTACGTGTTCGCCGACGCCCGGACGGCGGTAAACAACGCCACCATCGTCGCCAACACCGCGGGGCTCAGCGGCGGCGGCATCTTCGCGGAGGTCTCGGCCTTCGTGGGCTTCCCGCCGAGCGTCACCAACTCGATCGTGGCCGGCAATACCGCCGCCACCAGTCCGGATTGCGCGGGCGATCTCGAGTCGGGCTACGACCTGATCGGCAACGGCGCCGGCTGTCTTGGCCCTTCGGCCGCCCGGCACGACCTCGTGGGCACGCCGGCGAGCCCGATCAATCCGCTCGTGGCGCCCCTGGCCCAGAACGGCGGGCCGACCCCCACGCGCGCGCTCGCCGCCGGCAGCCCCGCCCTCAACGCCGGCCATCCGGGCACGCCCGGCTCGGGAGGCGATGCGTGCGCGGCCACCGACCAACGGGATGCCTCGCGTCCGGCGAGCAACCGCTGCGACATCGGCGCCTTCGAGGTGACCCCCGCCTGTGTCTCGGGCGGCAGCACGATCTGCCTCGGCCAGAACCGCTTCAAAGTGACCGCCACCTGGCGGAAAGGCCTCACGGCCCTGGGCGCCACCCTCTCCAACGAGAGCGGTTACTTCTATTTCTCCAGCCCCGGGGACGTGGAGCTCACCGTCAAGATTCTGAATACCTGCGCCGCCAATGGCTACTATCGGTTCTCAGCCGGCGGCATGACCAACCTCCGCGTCGACATCACGGTGACCGACACCAAGACGGGCGCCACCAGGACCTACAGGAACCCGGCGGGCCAGCCCTTCCGCGCCATCATCGATCCGAGCGCCTTCGCCTGCCCGTAAATCGTCGTAATAGAATCCGCGTCTGGATGGGGCGCAGCATGCTGCGCCCCTACGACCCCCATCGAATGATCGGTTATCTGCAAGGCAACCTGATCCGCGCCACGCCGGAGCGCCTGCTGCTCGACGTCGGGGGAGTGGGCTACGAGGTGCAGATCTCGCTCTCCACCTGGTACGAGGTCGAGCGCCGGCCGAACGAGCGCATCCAACTGTTCATCTACACCCATCTGCGCGAGGACGGCATCGCCCTCTTCGGCTTCTGGACCGAGCGCGAGAAGCTGCTCTTCGAACGGCTGATCTCGGTCTCCGGGATCGGACCGCGCCTGGCGCGGGTGATCCTCTCCGGCATGCCGCCGGACGACCTCCTGGGCGCCATCGCCGTCGGCGATCTCGGCCGCTTGGCGACGATCCCCGGCGTCGGCAAGAAGACCGCCGAGCGGATGGTTCTGGAGCTGCGGGAGAAGATGCGCGAGCTCGCCGCCGAGCTCCCCGAGAAGGCCGGCGCGCCCGCCGACCAGGACGTCGTCTCGGCGCTGGTCAACCTCGGCTACAAGGCAAGTCTCGCCGAGCGCGCCGTCGCCGACACCCGGCGCGAGAAGCCGGACGCCGCGTTCAACGAGCTGCTGCGGGCGAGCCTCAACCGGCTGTCGCGGGCCTAGGGGAAGATTCCCAGATCCTCGTAGCAGACGGCGATCTTGTCGATGGCGTCGATGAAGGCGGCGGTGCGGAGGTCCGCCTTGCCGTCGTGGTGGTTGCGGATTTCGCGCAGCCGGTGGAAGGCGTTCACCATGGTGTCCTCGAGGCCGGAGTGGACGAGATCGCTCTCCTCGGCGCCGTGGGCGATGACGGCCTTCTCCGATTCGCTGAACCGCCTGCCGGTGCGCACCTCGATGGCTTCCACGATGCGCTGGTACGCCTGCTCCTCGAACCGTCGCTCCAGACGGCCGAAGCGCACGTGGGCGAGGTTCTTCAGCCACTCGAAGTAGGAGACCAGCACGCCGCCCGCGTTGGCGTAGTGGTCGGGAATGATCAGCACCCCGGCCTTGTCGAGCATCTCGCTGGCGCCGCTGGTGACCGGACCGTTGGCCGCCTCGACGATGACCTTCGCCTTGATGCGCGGCGCGTTCTCCTCGGTGATCTGGTTCTCCAGCGCCGCCGGGATCAGGACGTCGCAGTCGAGCTCCAGACCCTCCTTGGGATTGGCGAGCCGGGTGACGCCTTCGGGTAGGGCCAGCTTCTGCATCGACTTCTCGGTGCGGCCGAGGGCGTTCCACTGCTCCAGAATGGCCTTGGCGTCGAGACCCTTGGGGTCATAGAGCCCGCCGTCGAACTCGAGGAGGCCGACGATCTTCGCGTCCATCTCCTGCAGGAACGAAGCGGTGTAGGAGCCGACGTTGCCCATCCCCTGGATGACGACCCGCTTGCCCGCGATACCGGGGCTCAGGCCCAGCGCCTGCATGTCCTCGGCGACCTTGCAGACCTCGCGCGTGACGATCGCGACACCGCGGCCGGTGGCCTCGGTGCGGCCGCGGATGCCTCCCTGCGCAAGGGGCTTGCCGGTGACGCAGGCGGCGCCCTCCAGCTTGTCGGGGGCCAGCGCGGTGAACGTATCGACGATCCAGGCCATCTCGCGCGGGCCCGTGCCGAAGTCCGGCGCCGGCACGTCGATCCCCGGACCGATGAAGTTCTTCTTCACCAGCTCGAAGGTGTAGCGGCGGGTGATGCGCTCCAGCTCATTCCGGCTGTACTGCTTGCTGTCGATCTTGATGCCGCCCTTGGCGCCGCCGAAAGGCACGTCGACCACCGCGCACTTGTAGGTCATCAGCGCGGCGAGCGCCATCACCTCGTCCTCGTTGACGTCGAGGCTGTAGCGGATGCCGCCCTTGGTGGGCAGCTTGTGGTGGCTGTGCTCGGCCCGCCAGGCGTGGATCACCTCGACGTCGCCGTTGTCCTTCTCCAGGGGGAAGGTGAAATGGTAGATGCTGTTGCAGGCTTTGATGATGGCGAGCAGGCCGGGGTGGTGGCTGGTGAGCGCCGCGGCGCGGTCGAAGTTGCGGTTGACCTGCTCGAAGAAGCTGATGTGATCGTTGGCCATGGGGATGGGTTCCTTGCCGGGATGAGGTTCGAGGCGACGGCAGTGATAGCATTCTTGCCCGGCCGCCGCAACCCCCGGCGGCATTCGGCGTCATGGGATCGCTCC
>DATBGJ010000595.1:0-3032 GCA_036558045.1 Thermoanaerobaculia bacterium | reverse complement strand
GATTTGCCCCGTAAGGGGTGGAGGAGGGCCGCGCTCTGACGCGGCGATTAACAACCTGTTTCTTTGTTGCAAGGAGCAAGAAATGTCTGAGCAAGGTACCGTGAAGTGGTTCAACGACGCCAAGGGGTACGGCTTCATCGTGCGCGAGCGCGGTGCGGACGTGTTCGTCCATCACGCCTCGATCATCGCTGAAGGGTTCCGCACCCTCAGCGAAGGCGACCGCGTCAGCTTCGACGTGGTCGAGGGGCCCAAGGGGCTCCAGGCCAAGAACGTCGTCAAGATCTCCTGAGCCGCTTCCGCAGCGATAGACGCGCCCTGCCGGTACCCCTTTCCGGCCGGGCGCTTTTCTCTTCTCACGGCAGGATCAGCTCTTTAGCGGAAACGCGACCGGAACTGCTGGAAGTTGCGCGTGTCGTGCGTCAGCGACGCGCGGCGCGGCAGACTCGCGATCTCCGCGTCCACGTTCTGCACCCGCTCTGCGGTCAACGGGTGATCCGAGAAGAACTGCTGCACCTTCGACGGGCGGCTCCGGCGCAGGCTCTCGAGTTCCTGCAGGAAGGTCGCGAGGCCGCGCGGATCGTAGCCGGCGCGGTAGGCGTAGTTGACCCCCAGACGGTCCGCGTCGCGCTCGGCGCTGCGGCTGTAGCTGGTGAGCACGCCGGTGCCCAGCAACTGCGCCAGGATCTGCTGCCCCTGGCTCGGATTGCGTCCCAGCGCCAGGCTCGCCAGCAGGTTGTAGCCGTAGGCCCGCGTCATGAGCTGCGTGCCGTGCCGCGCCGCGCCATGGCCGATCTCGTGGGCGAGCACGCCGGCGAGCTCGTCGAGGCTGTCCGCCTCGGCGATCAGACCGGAGTTGACGTAGACGAGGCCGCCCGGCAGGTTGAAGGCGTTGACCGCGCTGTCGTTGACGATGAAGAAGTCCCACCGCCGGTTGCCCAACGGCGTCTGGCCGGCGATCCGGCGTCCCACGGTGTTCAGATAGTCGAGCGCCGACCGGTCGTTGACGAGCCGCATCTCGCGCTGCACCTGGGCGTGCATCTCCTCGCGCGTGGCCCACTCCTGGTCGGCCGAGATGAGGTTGAACCCGCCCTCGCTGACGCCCGTGCTGGCGCAGCTCGCGAGGAATATCAGCACGGCCACCACGGCCGGGGGAATCGCCAGGGCTCGAGCTCGCGGTTTGATCTGCATGATGTTTTCTCCTTCCTGTTCCGCGTTCTCGAAGAGAGGGATTCCCCTCCCTTCGCGGACCCTATAGCGCAAGAGCGATGCCATGGGGGCCCTCTCGGGGAAGGCAGGGAGGGCGGCGCTAAAATTGTCCTTGAAAGAGGACGGCGCCTTCTTCCGCACCGGGCTAGCGAAACGTCGCCCAAGGGCGATTCGCTTCAGAGAAGCGACGTCTCAGTAGCCCGGTGCGGAAGCGCCGGGCGAAGGTCAGGCCTCGCTCGCAGCCCTTCCAGCAGCCGGTACGGCATGCCGTCGAAGGAGCCGGAGGACATCGTCACCAGGACGCTGCCCGCCTCGGCTTCGGCCAGGGCCCGGCGCAGCAGCTCGCCGTTGTCGGCGCAGACGTCGGCAGGCGCTCCCGCGGCGGAGAGCTCCGCGGCCAGGGCGCCGAGGTCCAGGCGCTCCTCGGGAGCCAGGCGGTTGCTATGGAAGATGGGGGCGAAGAGCACGCGGTCGGCGCCGGCGAAGGCCTGGCGATAGAGATCGAAGAAGAAGCGGCGGCCGGCGGTGAGGCTCCGCGGCTCGAAGAGCGCCACCAGGCGCCGGCCGGGGTAGCGCTGGCGCAGGGCGGTCAGCGTCTTCTCGACGGCCGTCGGATGATGGGCGAAGTCGTCGACGACGGTGACGCCGCGGGCCGTGCCGAGCTCCTCCAGCCGCCGCTTGACGCCCTGGAAGCGGGCGAGGGCGGAGGCCACGGCCGCGGCCGGCAAGCCGTCGTATCGGGCCGCCGCCCAGACCGCCAGCGCGTTCGCGACGTTGTAGTCGCCGGCGAGCGGCAGCGAGATCTCCACCTCGCCCGCCTCGGCGTCGCGGACGCGGAAGCGGCTCGCCTCGGGAAGCGCCTCGATGCCTCCCTCGGGATGGAGGTCGTTGCCCTCGCCGAGACCGTAGAAGAGGGTGCGGCACCGCGCCGCCGCGGCCAGCTCGCGCAGCTTGAGGTCATCCCCGCAGGCGATCAGGATGCCGTCGTCCGGCACCAGCGCGAGCAGGCGGGAGTAGGCCTCCCAGAGGGCCTCGGGACTGGCGTACAGATCGGCGTGGTCGTACTCGACGCTGGTCACCACCAGGATCTGAGGCTGATAGTGCAGGAACTTGGCTCCGCGGTCGAAGTAGGCCGCGTTGTACTCGTCGCCTTCGATGATGAAGCGAGCCCCGGCGCCGTCGTGGAAGCTCGCGGGGAGGTCGCGCGGGGCGCCGCCGATCAGATAGCCGGGATCCTGGCCGCAGGCGGCGTAGACTGAAGCCGCCATGGCCGTCGTCGTCGTCTTGCCGTGCGTGCCCGTCACCACCAGCGAGCGGTGATGGTCGAGGAAGAAGCGGGCGAGCGCCTGCGGCATCGAGACGATGGGCAGGCCCAGCCGCTCGGCCGCGACCGCCTCCGGGTTGTTGCGGTGGATGGCGTTGCCGATCACCACCAGGTCCGGCCGGGGCTCCAGGTGGGCAGGGTCGTAGCCGGCGTGAGGGTGGATCCCCGCGCGTTCGAGCAGGGTGCTCATCGGCGGATAGAGCGGCCCGTCGGAGCCGCGGACGCGGTGGCCCTGCTCTTGCAGGAGGCAGGCGAGCGGAGCCATCCCCGTACCGCCGATCGCCATGCAGTAGATGTCGAGATTGGGAGACGTCACGGGCAGGGATTCTCGGTTGCGGGCCGGGAGTGTAGCATTTCGGAAGCTTTCACCCACCTCGTGAGAAGGAGCAGGCAAGCATGCAACGTCAGATCAAGACAGCCATTTTGGCATTCTGCGCCGTCCTTTTGGTCGCGCTCCCCGTCCTCGCGGCGGGCGCGCCCAAAGCCGTCGCCGTCGAGCCGA
>DATBGJ010000594.1:0-6002 GCA_036558045.1 Thermoanaerobaculia bacterium | reverse complement strand
GAGGCCGCCACGGTGAGCGGCGAGGCGAGCCAGAGCTTGCCGGGGCCGGAGCGGCCCTTGTAGTTGCGGTTGATGGCGCTGACGGTGACCTCGTCAGCGCTCTCCGAGACGCCGGGGCCGCAGCCGATGCAGGCGCCGCAGCCGGGATGGATGAGCTGCACGCCCGCCCGCTCGAAGGTCTCGGCGAGACCGTTCTCGCGCACGAAGCTCTCCACCGCCTGCGAGCCGCACTGGATCATGAAGCGCACGCCCGGCGCCACCTTGAGGCCGGCGTCCACCGCCTCCTTGACCACCTGGTGATAGAAGATCAGGTCGTCGATCTTCCCCGCCGTGCAGCTCCCGCCGTAGGCGATGTCGATGGGCACGTCGCCGATCTCGTCGATCCAGGCGCCATTCGTGGGGTCGGAGGGGATGCCGTGGTCCGGATCGCCCGGGTGGGCCACCATGGGCCGCAGGGAGGAGAGGTCGATGGTGTGCACGCCGCCCGCGTACTCGGCGCCCTCGTCCGGAGCCACGGCCCGCGCCTTCAGCCGCTCGACGTCCACCCCCGGCCGCCACTCGGCGAGCCAGCGCCAGGTCTCGTCGTCGGCGATGACGATGGCCGTCTTCGCCGAGCACTCGGTGGCCATGTTGGTGAGCGTGGCCCGCTCGTCCATCGACAGCGTCGTCACCCCCGGGCCGGCGAACTCCATCACCCGGTCGAGGGTGAGCTGCGGCCGGGCGTGATTGAGGAGGATGTAGAGCATCAGGTCCTTGGCGGTGACGCCCGGCTGCAGCTTGCCCACCAACTCGAAGCGGATCGACTCGGGGACCTCCACCTGGGTGAAGCCCTGATGGATGAGATCGGCGTACTCGGTCGCGCCCACGCCCCAGGCGAGAGCGTTGTTGACGCCGCCCATGCAGGTATGGCTGTCGGTGGCCTGGATGAAATCGCCGGGATCGATGAGCTGCTCGCGCGCCACCTCGTGGCAGATGCCGGGCGAGATGCGGTCCTTGGCCGAGAAGTCGCGCACGCCGGTGTGGCGCTGGAACTCGCGCTGCAGCTCGCGCAGCGTCTCGATCTTGTCGACGAAGGCGCGCATCTTCGGCACCTCGTCGGCGTAGATCAGGTGGTCCTCGAAGACGGCGAACTTGCCGGGGTTCTTGATCTCGTAGTCCGCCCCGTACTCCTGCTGCAGGAAGTAGTGCACCTGCGCCGTGGTGAACTCGTGCGAGTAGCCGCCGTCGACGGAGACGACCACCGCGTCGCCCGGCTCGACCCAGTGCGGTCCCTCGCCGAGCACGTGGCGGGCGAGGATCTTCTCCGCCATCGTCATCGGCCGCGGACCGGTGTGCGGCTTCGGCAGCTCGATCTCGCCGGCCGCGAGCGCCTTGGAGAACGGGAAGAGGCCGCCCTCGCGGATGACGAGCCGGGTGATCGGATCCCACCCCTCACAGAACTCTGCGAGCGGGATCCCCTCGCCCCTTTGCAGCCGCTTCAGCGTCTCGTGATCGCCCATCAGCACGCCCTGGCTGATGTTGTTGCGGGCGTGGATGGGCGCGAAGGAGGCGGCGATGGCGATGCGGATGCCCGACCACTTCTCCGCCTGCACGGCCGTCTCGCGCGAGCTGCCCACCCCCTTGCGGTAGCCGGAGACGATGACCTCGAAGTTGCCGTCGATCAACGCGTCGCGCTCGAAGAGGCGCTTGCCGTCGACGATCAGGCCGGCATAGGCGTCGCGGGCGATGTCCTCCGGCCGGTGGCTGAAGCAGACCCAGGCCGGCGTCATGGCGTCGGTGTTGATGTCGTCCAGCAGGTCCTCGACCGCGAGGTCCTCCATCCGCAGGTCCAGCTCCCCGCGCAACTGGCGGCGGATGAGATCCGGGTCCTTGGTGAGGAACAGGATCCGCTTGCCTGGGGTCAGCCGGATGGTTGCGGGCGGTTTCATCGGGTCTCCTGGGGCGAGGTTGAACGGATCCGGCCCGCCGGCGCCGGCGCGGTGACGGTCCTCAGGCATTGTAACGCGGCGGCGGCTTGGAGGATTTCGCAATCGGCTTGCTCGCCTGCTGAGGGATTTCCCCCACGCCTCCTGAGTAATTTCCCTCCTGTCATTCCCGCCCTACGCGGGCTAGCTTGGACCGCGGAGATGAACAGGGGTCCGGCCCCGCAGCCAGCCCCCTGTTCAGGATCGGCCCTGACGGCTGTCGTCTGCGCCGGCAGCCTTTTGTGACTGCGGCGGCGGCCCGGAGCACCGCACCGGGAATCCACCATCAAGGATCGCCGCCGCACGATCCTCCCCGCAGCCCCTCTCGAACTCCTCAGGAGAGGGGCTTTTTTTTATCCCTACCGCCTGCCCGCGAGAGGCTTGATGACCTCCGCCAGGAGATCGGGACGGTCCTGTATGCGCTCGAGGTGCGGATAGCGCTCGCCGCCGTGGTAGTCGGCGCGGAGGGTGAGCACGGACTCGCCGTCCTCGGCCGTCAGCGCGATCGGCTCCGTGACCTCTTTCGCCTCCCGCAGCGCCGCCCGCACGTTCTCGGGAGTCCACTTGCGGCCGTTCACCGAGAGCATCTTCATGCCCGGGGTCAAACCCGCCTGCGCGGCGGGCAGACCGGGGATGACGTCCACGATCACGTCCTCCTTGTCGGTCACCAGGCCGAGGCTGAAGCTCCAGTCGTGACGCTCGTTCTGCACCTCTCCGTCCGTATTGCCCTGATTGGGCGTCTCGTTGTAGACCAGCCGCCAGCCGTTCGCCTCGATGCCGCCGAGCGGCGCCCGCGGCGTGATCGTCTCGACGCGGTCGCGGAAGAAGCCGCGCCAATCGAACGGCGCGACGTCGTTGAGGGTGTTGACGACCTCGTCGAGCGTATAGGGACGGACGGCGGGCGGACCGCTCTGCCCGCCGTGGAAGCGGCGGCAGAAGTCGTCGAGCGACAGCCGCCCGCCGGTCTGCCGGCGGATGACGGCGTCCGCCTCCAGCCAGATGAGGACCGATTCGTCGTAGAAGTCCGTGCCCCGCCGCGCCGCGCGGCCCTGCGGGGGAGAGGCGAAGAGGGCCTGCGCGGCAACCGCCGTGTCCGCCAACGGCCGCCAGGCGCGGCCCGTGTTGTGGTCGAGGCGCGCGGCGACGAGGGCGAGGCGCTCGCGGTAATACTCCGGGGTCCACAGATCGCTGCGGGCGGAGAGCAGAAAGCCGAGATACTGGGTCAGGCCCTCGTAGACCCACAGCAGCTCGCCGATCATCGGCTGCTGGTAGTCGGGCGTCGCGAGCCCGGCCGGCCGGCGGTACTTGCCGTTCCACGAGTGGACGTACTCGTGGGAGAGGAGCGAGGCGAGGCCGCGGCGCAGGCCCTCCTCGTGCAACTGCCGCTCGAGCACCCGGTCGTCGCTCGATTCGTGGTGCTCGAGGCCGAAGTGCTCCACGTGGTCGCTCAACGAGAGGAGCCACTGGTAGTGCCGGTAGTGGCGGGCGCCGAAGAGCGCTCCCGCTTCCTCCGGCAGGCGCGCGTACGCCTCGGCGAACCCGGCCGGCAGCTCCACCGCGGCCGCGGAGTCGCCGGCGATGTCGATCTCGTGCGCCGGCCCCTGGCCCGAGGCCAGCGGGACCTTGACGAGATGGGAGCCGGCGAGGATCGGGGAATCCACCAGGGTGGTGAGAGAGACGGGCTCGAAGCCCACCGTCTCGCCGCCGCCGGCCACCGGCAGGGCGGTGGCGAAGGTCCAGCCGGCGGGCAGGCGCAGACTGGCCCGGTACATCAGCTCGTCGGTGGGCCGGCCCTGCGGATAGAGGACGACGTTGTTCCAACTGATGATGGCGAGCGCCTGCGTCACGCTCGGTCCGGAGGAGAAGACACCGCTATCCACCGGCGGGAGATAGTCGAGGTCCGCTTCCACGGCGGAGGCGCCGGCGGGCACCTCCAGCTTGAAGGCGAACATCTCCAGCGGATCCCGCCGCCAGGCGAGCTCACGCCCCTGGCTGTGGAAGCGCAGGTTCACCACGCCGTTGAGCGGGCCGGTGGGGCCGTGCTCGCCGGGGATCCACTTCGGATAGAGCAGCGTCAGCGGCCCGGGCTGCGCCGGCAGCACCATATGGGCGTGCAGCACGTGCCGCGGCGCCTCGCGGGCATCCAGCTCCACCGTAGCCGTCTGCGCCGCGGCGCCCGCGGCGAGCGCCAGGGCCAGCAGCGCGGCGGTCCACAACGACGCGCGGATCGGTTTCCGTTCGGTCATCGTCCATCCTCCCTGAATGAGAGCATCTCCGCCTGAGCTTCGCGGGCATACAGTAACACCCGAAGCGTGGTGTCGGATTTGCAGCGAATCGAGCCGGAGGACCGGCCATGATCCGCAAACTGAAATCCGGAGAGTACCGCCTCTACTCGCGCAAGAAGGACCCGAAGACCGGCAAGCGGCGGAACCTGGGCACCTTCAAGACGCGCGAGGCGGCGGAGAAGCACGAGCGGGCCGTGCAGTTCTTCAAGCGCCATTGAGGTAGACTCGCCTCCTCGAACCCCTTTCACGAGAGGAGGCCGTCATGCCCTTCGGAAGCTTGTGGCTGCCCGTCGTCGTTTCGGCCGTCGCGGTGTTCCTGGTGAGCGCCATCACCCACATGGTCCTGAAGTACCACAAGGCCGATTACAAGAAGCTCTCCGACGAGGAGGGCGTCGCGCAGGCGCTGCGCAAGGGGGCGCCGGGCCCCGGCCTCTACATCATCCCCTACGCCATGGAGGGGCAGATGAAGGATCCGGCGGTGCGCAAGAAGTACGAGGAAGGCCCGGTCGGCATGCTCGCGATGATGCGCCCGGCGCCGCCGAACATGGGGAAGTACCTCGGCCAGTGGTTCCTGTTCTGTTTCCTGGTGAGCTTCGCCACCGGCTACGTCGCGCGCCATGCCGGCCTCGGTTTCGGCGCCGACGGCATGCAGGTGCTGCGCCTCACGGCGACCGTCTCCTTCATGGCGTACGCCTTCGGCCGCATCCAGGAGTCGATCTGGATGGCGATCCCGTGGCCCAACTCGCTGCGCGGCCTCCTCGACGGCCTGCTGTACGCGCTGACCACCGGTATCGTCTTCAAGCTGCTCTGGCCGGCCGCCTGAGGATTTACCGAGCGTCGAGGAGAGCGGCCACCTTCTTCGGTGCCGTCATGCGGTAGCTCTCCTCGACGAGATCGGCGACCTGGTCCCAGTCCGTCGCGGCGTCGAGGCGCACGCCGACCCAGCCGCGGTGGCCGACGTAGGCGGGCCGGTAAAACCTCCGCGGATCGGCGCCCACCAACATCTCCTGGACGCCCGGCGGCGCCTTGCAGCTCATCGAGAGGCCTTCTTCCCCGGCGCCCGCCACGACGAAGATCTTGTCGCGCACGCGGAACGTCGCCTCGCCCCAGGTCTCCTTCTCGACGGCCTCGGGCAGGGCGAGGCAGATCTCGCGCAGGCGGTCGAGGGGCTGAGCTTTAGCGGTCTTCGGCACGGAACAATCCTAGCGCAGGCGTAGAATCCAATCATGCCCAACCTGACACGCGCCATCCGCTGGAGATCGGAAGGACAGTTCGGCGACCTGCCGCTGGTCTCCATCGCGGTCGGTCCGGACCTGGAGCGCGGCGAGATGCGCGGCCACGCCCGCGGAGTCCTCGCCATCGGCGATATCGCTACCGGCTGGCTCGCCATCGGCGGCCTGGCGCGCGGGCTCGTCGCCTTCGGCGGTCTGGCGGCGGGCCTGGTGAGCTTCGGGGGCTTGAGCCTCGGCGTGCTCGCCTTGGGCGGCGCGGCCATCGGCGGCCTCGCCATCGGCGGCGCGGCGTTCGGCGCGGTGGCCGTCGGCGGCGCCGCCTTCGGTTATTACGCCCTGGGGGGCGGCGCCTTCGGCAAGTACGTCATCGCCGGCTGGACGAAAGACCCGGAAGCGGTCCGCTTCTTCAGCCAGTACGTCCCTTGGCTCAGCCGGTAGGCGCGGTCCGTACCTTGACATCCTAGGTATGACCTGTTACCGTCATCCCTAGGAGATCTAGGTACATGACCAAACCGCGTACG
>DATBGJ010000593.1:0-4136 GCA_036558045.1 Thermoanaerobaculia bacterium | reverse complement strand
TGCTGATCCCTGCGGAATTGCTCGCCCGGCTGAAGGCCCTGTGCCAGCGCGAGGGGTGTACCCTCTACATGGCGCTGTTGGCGGCGTTCCAGACCTTGCTGCACCGCACCAGCGGCCAGGACGACATTTGTGTCGGCTCGCCCGTCGCCGGCCGCACCCGGCCGGAGCTGGAGGGCCTGATCGGGTTCTTCGTCAACACGCTGGTGCTGCGCGGCGACCTCTCCGGCGAGCCGACGTTCCGAGAGCTGCTCGGACGGGTGCGCGAGACCGCCCTGGCCGCCTATCTGCACCAGGACTTGCCGTTCGAAAAGCTCGTCGAGGAGCTCTCGCCGGAGAGGAGCCTGGCGCATGCATCCTTGTTCCAGGTGATGCTCGTGCTGCAGAACGCTCCCGTCGAGAGCCTGGAGATCCGCAACCTGCGCCTGCGGCCGGTGAGCGTGGAGGAGACGACGGCGAAATTCGATCTCGAGCTCGATCTCGAGGAGCACGACGGCGAATTGATCGGTTGGATCGAGCTGGCCACCGACCTGTTCGACGCACCGACCGTCGAGCGTCTGATCGCCCATTACGGGCGGCTGCTCACCGCGGCCCTGGAAGCGCCGGAGCTGCAGGCTTTGGCGCTGCCCCTGCTTTCAACCGTCGAGCGCCAGCAGCTCCTGACCGAGTGGAATGACACGGCTTTGCCGTTGCCGGAGCGGCTGCTCCTGCCGGACCTCTTCGACGCCCAGGCGGCGAGCACGCCCGCGGCACCGGCCGCCACCTGCGCCGGGGAGGCGTTCACCTACGCCGAGCTCAGCGCCCGGGCGGACCGGCTGGCGCGCCACCTGAGAAGGCTGGGTTGCGGTCCGGAGAGCCGCGTCGGCGTGGCCATGGAGCGCACGCTCGATCTGCTCGTGGCGCTCCTCGGAGTGCTCAAGGCCGGGGCCGTCTACGTCCCCCTCGACCCGGAGTACCCGCGCGAGCGCCTGGCCTTCCTGCTGGAGGACGCCAGACCCGCGGCCCTCCTCACGCAGGAGAGCCTGCGGGATCGTCTGCCCATTCCTGCCGGCCTGCCGGTCGTGTTGCCGGCGGCGCTGCCGGAGATTGCCGGCAGGCTCGATCCGGCCCTGGATGGTGACCGCCTTGCCTACGTCATCTACACCTCGGGCTCGACCGGCCGGCCCAAGGGGGCGATGGTGGCGCACCGCGGGATGCTCAATCACCTGCGGGCCAAAGTCGCGGCTCTCGGCCTCGATCGGCAAAGCCGGGTCGCGCAGACCGCCTCTCCGTGCTTCGACATCTCGGTCTGGCAGCTCCTCGCTCCCTTGCTGACCGGCGGCAGCGTGCACATCGCCGCCGAGGCGGCAGTCATGGATCCCGAACTGCTGTTGCGTTTCGCGTCCCGCGAGCGGATCACCGTGCTCGAAGTCGTCCCCTCGCTGCTCGGCGGCATGCTGGATTTCCTGGCGGCGGAGGGTGGCACGATCGATCTTTCCTGCTTGCGGTGGCTGATCGTCACCGGCGAGGCCTGCGCGCCCGCGCTCTCCCGCCGCTGGCTCGAGCTCGTGCCCCACGCTCGCCTGCTCAACGCCTATGGGCCGACCGAGTGCTCGGACGACGTGACGCACTACTGGCTGGCCGGGCCCGATTGCGGGCCGTCGCTCGCGCTGTCGATCGGGCGGCCGGTCGTCAACACCCGCATCTACGTGGTCGACCCCGGGCAACGGCCTGTGCCACCCGGCGTCGCCGGCGAGCTCTGCGTGGCGGGGCGCGGAGTGGGGCGCGGCTACCTGGGCCTGCCCGTGCGCACGGCCGAAGCTTTCGTGCCGGACTCGCTGAGCGGGGAGCCCGGCTCGCGTCTGTATCGCACCGGCGACCTGGCGCGTTGGCTGGCGGACGGTACCCTGGAGTTCCTCGGCCGCCTGGACCACCAGGTGAAGGTCCGCGGATTCCGCATCGAGCTGGGAGAGATCGAGGCGGCGCTGGTGGCTCTGGAAGGGGTCCGCGAGGCGGCCGTGCTCGTGCGAGAAGACGTGCCGGGCGATCCACGGCTGGTGGCCTACGTGGCCGGCGACGTCATCCGGCACCCCTCCTTGCGGGATCGCTTGCGCCAACGGTTGCCGGAGCACATGGTGCCCGCCGCTTTCGTGACGCTCCCCGCGCTGCCTCTCACCCCCAACGGCAAGGTGGACCGCAAGGCGCTGCCGGCTCCGGAGGGGCGAGGATTTGAGGAGAGCTATCTGGCGCCGCGGACCCCGGTCGAAGAGGTCATTGCCGGCATCTGGGCCGAGCTCCTGAGGGTCGATCGGGTCGGGGCGGCTGACAACTTCTTCGAGCTGGGCGGGCATTCTCTGCTAGCGACGCAGGTGAGGTCGCGCTTGCGTGCCGCCTTCGGCGCCGAGATTCCGCTCCGCACGCTCTTCGAGGCCCCGGCATTGGCGGATCTTGCCGGCCGGGTCGAGATGGCGCGACGGACCGGTTCGGTTCCGCCCGCCCCGCCGTTGCTGCCCATGGATCCGAGGCTGCGGGTGGAGCCTCTGCCACTTTCCTTTGCCCAGCAGCGCCTCTGGTTCATCGACCGGCTGGAGCCCGGCACTGCGCTCTACAACATGCCCGGTGCTCTGCGCGCCGAGGGGGCGCTCGACCCCGCCGTGCTGGCGGCGAGCCTCGGCGAGATCGCGCGGCGTCATGAAGCACTGCGCACGGTCTTCCCCGTGCGCGAGGGTGAGCCGGTGCAGGTGGTCCAACCTGCGGCTCCCTTCCGGCTGCCCGTGGTGGATCTTGCGGGTCTGCCGCGAAGCTCGCGCGAGGCCCTCGTCCTCACCCTGGCCGCAGAAGAGGCCAGCCGGCCCTTCGATCTCGCGCGCGGCCCTTTGCTGCGCGGCGTGTTGCTGCGGCTGGCCGAGGAAGACCACGTCGCCGCGCTGACCATGCACCACATCGTGAGCGACGGCTGGTCGCTGGGCATCCTGGTCCGCGAGCTGACCGCTCATTACGCGGCCTTCGCCGCGGGCCGGCCGGCGACCTTGCCGGAGCTGCCGGTCCAGTACGCGGACTTTGCGGTGTGGCAAGGCGCCTGGCTGCAAGGCGAGGCTCTGGAGAGCGAAATCTCCTTCTGGCGCCGGCAGCTTGCGGGGCTACCGCCACGGCTGGAGCTGCCCACCGACCGGCCGCGGCCGGCCATGCAGAGCTACCGCGGCGCCTCCCGGCCGGTGCGGCTGCCGGCCGAGCTCACCTGGCAGAGCGAGGCTCTGGGCCGGCGCGAGGGAGCCACGCTCTTCATGGTGCTGCTGGCTGCGTTTCAGGTCCTCCTGGCGCGCCATAGCGGCGAGGCCGATCTCGCCGTGGGAACGCCGGTCGCCGGTCGCAACCGGGTGGAGATCGAGGGACTGATCGGGTTCTTCGTCAATACGCTCGTGTTGCGCGGCGAGCTGGCGGGCGAGCCTTCGTTCCGGGAGCTGCTGGGCCGGGTTCGCGACACGGCTCTCGCCGCGCACGAGCACCAGGACGTGCCCTTCGAGAAGCTCGTCCAGGAGCTTGCGCCGCCGAGGAGCCTCGGCCACTCACCCTTTTTCCAGGTGATGTTCGGCCTGCAGAACGCTCCCGCCGGGACCCTGGAGATCGGGGATCTGCGCCTGCGGCCGGTGAGCGCAGCCACGACCACGGCGAAGTTCGACCTCGATCTCGGCCTGGAGGAGCGCGACGGCGGATTGGACGGTGCGGTCGAGTACGCCACCGCTCTGTTCGACGCCGTGACCATCGACCGCCTGGTCCGAAACTTCGAGCGGCTGCTCGCGGCAGCTCTCGCCACTCCCGACGCGTCCGCCTTGGCGCTGCCGCTCTTGAGCGGCGCCGAGTGCGCGCAGATGCTGAGCGAGTGGAACGACACGCGGGCCGCGGAGCTTCCGGAGCGCTGTCTTCACCAGGCGGTCGCCGAGCAGGCGGCGCGAACCCCCGCCGCCGTGGCCGTCGAGCTGGGAGCCGAGCGCTGGACGTACCGCCGCCTGGTCGGCAGTGCGCGGCTCCTGGCGCGGCACCTGCGGGAGATGGGCGTCGGCCCGGAGACCATCGTGGGACTCTGTGCCGAGCGCTCGCCGGCCATGGTGGTGGGCATGCTGGCGATCCTGGAGGCCGGCGGCGCCTACCTGCCCCTCGAT
>DATBGJ010000592.1:0-3437 GCA_036558045.1 Thermoanaerobaculia bacterium | reverse complement strand
ACCTTGGCCGCCACCCGCGTCAGGCCCTGATAGCTGGACTTGCCCGGCTCCGGCTGCGCGACGCGGATCGTCTCCACCTCCAGCTCCACCGGCTCGGTGAGGCGCTCGACGCGCAGGCCGTGGCCGCGCAGCCGCTCCTCGATCTGCGGCCAGCCGGGGAGGACGAGATAGCCGCGCGGCCGCGGCACGGCCTGGCCGACCTTCATCTTGTGATACCAGGGCACCTCGATCTCCCGCACCTCGCCGCGCCGGTAGAAGAACAGGGGTTTGCCGGTGACGACGGAGGTCCGCGTCTCGCCGGCGTAGACGGGGAAGCGGATGTGGTCCGCCTCGCCGTCCTCATAGGTCAACGCCACGTCCGAGGGCGGCGCGTCCGGCTTGCCGGCGGCGATCGTGGCCGCCTCGGCCGCCGCCACGGCGCGCGTCAGCGAGGCGGGATCGCGCGCCACCTCGGCGAGGAGCGCCAGCAGGAAATCGCGGTTCGCCATCACTCTCTGCTCGTAGGGCTTGTAGGAGTGCATCTCGACGAGGATCGACGGCCGGTTGCGCAGCGCGAAGTAGCCGGTGGAGTAGCGCGGCTCGCCGGCCCATGACCAGAAGCCTTTCGACGGATCGTTCTCGTCGAGCAGGTCCACGTAGGGGCCGTTCTTGTGGCCGGCCTTGGCCGTGGCGGCGAGCACGGCCGGCATGTGGGCGCGCATCCAGGCGTCCACGGGAGCCGCGGCCTGCGGCGCTTCGGCCCAGCTCCAGGTGAGGACCCAGTCGTGGTCCACGCCGTCGGTGACGTGATCGTCCACGTGCAGGTGCGGGCGCCAGGCGTTGACGAGGGCGACGAGCGAGCGCGCCTCCTCGGAGGCGAGCTTCAGATGGTCGCGGTTGAGATCGAGCCCGTTGGCCGTGGTGCGGAAGCCCATCCCCTGGCGCGGTCCGTCCTGGTTGGGCCGGTTGTAGGGCGAGATCCGCTCGTGGCCGTCGACGTTGTAGATCGGCAGCACGACGAGCGTCACCGCCTCCAGGATCTCCGGGTGCTTCCCCAGCGCCAGGTCGCGCAGGATCATCAGCGAGGCGTCCTTGCCGTCGATCTCGCCGGCGTGGATGCCGTTCTGGATGAGCACGATCGGCTTGCCCAGCTTCTGCGCCTTGCGGCCGGTGAAGGCCCGCTGGTTCGACACCACGACGAACGGCAGCGGCCGCTTCTCGCCGGAGCTGCCGTAGAGGCCGAGGTACATCGCGGGGAAGTGGGATTGGAGCTGCTTCAGGAAGCTCATCGTCTCGTCGTAGGTGGAGGTGGCCGCGAAGCCCGAGGTCTCGGCGACGGTGCGCAGCTTCGCCACCGCTTCGAGGTCCTCGCGGCTCGGCGGCGCGACCTCCGCCGACTCGATCTCCTCGTCCGGGTCGACGGGCCGGGTCTGCGCCGCAACGGCGAGGGGGAGCAGGCAGGCGAGGAGGATGAAGAGATGGGCAATGTGATGGCGCATGAGGATCTCCCGAGGTCAGCGGAACTGTAGCAGGGACGGAGAGGATCGGCGTTCTGAGGGTTTTCCCTCAGCCGCACCTGAGGGAAGTTTCCCGCTTCGTCTGAGGACCTCTCCTGCTGCCCATGGCTCTCCTCACCAAGTAGTCTGCGGTGTCAATGCGGGCAGAGTTTGTGCATTAGGACAATCAGAAAATGAGGAGAAAACAACAATGAACAGTCTCGATCGTGCGGCGGGAAGGATCCTTCTCGCCGCGGTCCTCGTAACCCTTCTGGCCTCTCCGATCTGGGCTGCCGCTCCCGCGGCGGGAACCGTCTCGTCGGCGTCGACACAGACCACCTGGACCGGCGGGCCCAAGCTGCTGAGCGTGGGCACCGCCTGCGGCGCTCCCAACAACACGAAGTGTGACAATTACAAACTGAGCATCGCGCCCCCCTCCGGCAGTTTCAAGGTGGAGATCGTCCTCACGCCGCAGGCGACGGACGATTACGATCTCGAAGTCTTCGATCCCAGCGGCGCCCTCATCGGCAATTCCGGCAACAGCGTCGGCGCGGTCGAGAAGGTGGTGCTCAACAATCCCGCCGGCGGCATCTACACCGTCAGCGCCGCGCCTTTCGTGGCGCTGCACGCCTATAGCGCCAAGGCCACCCTGTCGCTGGTGGCGCCGCCTCCGCCGCCGCCTTCCGATCCGCCGCCGACCTACGGTGTCTACGCGGCGCCCGCGGGCGTGGGAGCCAGCGCCGGCGAGCCGTCGATCGGCGTCAACGAGAACACCGGCATGGCGATGTACATCGCCGGCCTCCAGACGCTGCGCGTGGAGTTCCAGGACGACGCCGACGAGCCGACGGCCACCTGGACGGACGTCAGTGCGCCGCTGACCTCGCTGACCACCCTCGATCCCATCCTGTTCAGCGACCAGCAGACGGGCCGCACCTTCGTCTCGCAGCTCCTGGGTACGACCAGCCTGATGGAGTACAGCGACGACGACGGCGTCACCTGGACTCCCAGCCAGGGCGGCGGCATCGCCTCGGGCATCGATCACCAGACGGTCGGCGGCGGTCCGCCGGCGCCGGGCGGGCTGATCGGACCGCTGACTTCCTATCCCCACATGGTCTACTACTGCTCGCAGAACATCGCTCTCGCGCAGTGTGCCGCGAGCGTCACCGGCGGCTTGACGTTCGGCCCCGCGTTGCCGATCTGGAACCTCACGCAGTGCGGCGGCCTGCACGGTCACGTCAAGGTGGCGCCGGACGGCACCGTCTACGTGCCGAACAAGAGCTGCGGCGGCGAGCAGGGCGTGGCCGTGTCGACGGACAACGGCCTCACCTGGGCCGTGCGCAAGGTGCCGGGCAGCTCGCCGGGCGACTCCGATCCGTCGGTGGGCATCGCCACGGACGGCACGGTCTACTTCGGCTTCGACGGCTCCGACGGCCATGCCTACGTCGCCGTGTCGCACGACGAGGGTCAGACCTGGGCGAACCTCCAGGACGTCGGCGCTTCGTTCGGCATCAAGAACATCGTCTTCCCAGCCGTGGTGGCGGGCGATCCCGACCGCGCCGCCTTCGCGTTCCTCGGCACCACCACCGCCGGCGACGCCACCGGCGAGGACCCCAACTTCCCGGCCGTCTGGCATCTGTACGTGGCGCACACCTACAACGGCGGCGCGAGCTGGGTGACGGTGGACGTGACGCCCTCCGATCCGGTGCAGCGGGGCACCGTCTGCATGGCCGGCACGACCTGCGGCGGCACCCGCAACCTGCTCGACTTCATGGGCGCCACCGCGGACGCCGCAGGGCACGTGCTCGTCGGCTACGCGGACGGCTGCGTCGGCACCTGCGTCAGCGGCAGCGGCGCCAGCACCGCCTCCGAGGCGCGCATCGCCCGCCAGGCCAGCGGCAAGGGTCTGTACTCGGCGTTCGATTGAGAGGGGCGGCGGAAGCCGAGAAAGACAAGGACACAAAG
>DATBGJ010000591.1:0-15076 GCA_036558045.1 Thermoanaerobaculia bacterium | reverse complement strand
CGGCTTCGACGTCGTCTTCGACCTGCACTCTCAGGAGCCGGCGCTTGGCGGGGTCCATGGTGGTTTCCCAGAGCTGCGTCGGATTCATCTCGCCGAGGCCCTTGTAGCGCTGGATCGAGAGGCCCTTCTTGGCACCCTCATACAGGGTTTCAAGGGCCTCTTCGAGCGTGTCATGCGTACTGATCTGCTCTCCCTTGACCAGGTTAAATCCTGTCGCCGAGATCGCCTCCAGGCCGAGCTGGTTCGTCGCCATGGCGCGGTACTCGGCGCTGGTGACGAGGTTCCAGTCGATGCGCACCTCGCGCTCGACGCCGTCGCGCTTGGAGAGGAAGCGGACATCGCGCGTGCCGTGCTCCTCGTCCTCGCCGACGACCACCGAGTGGAAGCCGGAGGCCTCGATGATGCGGGCGACCTGCTCCACCTTGGCGGCGTCGGTGAGCGACAGCTTGTCCTTGACGCCGTTCTGCAGCGCCACCTTGATGGCGTCCGCGGGATAGCCGCGCGAGCACAGCTTCTCCAGATTCTGGCGGAAGAGCGCGATCTTCTCCAGGAAGTGGGCGAGGCGCGCGCCGGTCAGCCGATTGCCGTCGCCGTTGGTCCCGTTGCCGTGCGCAATCTCCAGTTCCCAGGCGTCCTTGATGCGGTCCACCAGGAACGCCTGATACTCGCGGTCGTCCTTGAGATACGTCTCGCTCTTGCCGTGCGTCACCTTGTAGAGCGGCGGCTGCGCGATGTAGAGGTAGCCGCGCTGGATGATCTCCGGCATCCAGCGGTAGAAGAAGGTCAGGATCAGCGTCCGGATGTGGCTGCCGTCGACGTCGGCGTCGCACATGATGATCAGCTTGTGGTAGCGGAGCTTGGCGATGTCGAAATCGTCCTTGCCGATGCCGGTGCCGAGCGCGGTGATGATGACCTTGATCTCGTCGGAGGAGAGCATCTTGTCGAAGCGCGCCTTCTCGACGTTCAAGATCTTGCCCTTGAGCGGCAGGATGGCCTGGAACTTCCGGTCGCGCCCCTGCTTGGCCGAGCCGCCGGCGGAGTCGCCCTCGACGAGGAACAGCTCGGAGAACTCGGGGTTGCGCTCCGAGCAGTCGGCGAGCTTGCCGGGCAGGTTCGAGGCGTCGAGGGCGCCCTTGCGCCGGGTGAGGTCGCGCGCCTTGCGCGCCGCCTCGCGGGCGTGCGCCGCCTCGACGCACTTCTCGACGATGCGCCGCGCCTCGCGCGGGTTCTCCTCCAGGAAGTTCGTCAGCTTCTCGAAGACCACCTGCTCGACCCAGCCCTTGATGTCCGAGGAGACGAGCTTGTCCTTGGTCTGCGAGGAGAACTTGGGGTCCTTGATCTTGACCGAGATGATCGCCGTCAGGCCCTCGCGCACGTCCTCGCCCGTCAGGTTCTCCTGCAGGTTCTTCGACAGCCCGTGCCCCGCCGCGTAGGTGTTGATGGCGCGGGTGAGCGCCGCCTTGAAGCCGATGAGGTGCGTGCCGCCGTCGCGGTTGTTGATGGTGTTGGTGAAGGCGTAGATGAGCTCCTGGTAGCCCTCGTTCCACTGCAGGGCCACCTCGATCACCTCCGGGCCCGTGCCGTCGTCGCGCGTGTCGGCGAGGAAGATCGGCTGCGGATGGAGCGGCGCCTTGTTGCGGTTCAGGTGCTCGACGAAGGAGGAGATGCCGCCCGCGTAGGCGAAGTCCGCCTCCTTGTCCGTGCGCTCGTCCTTGAGGTGGATGTGGATGCCGCGGTTGAGGAACGACTGCTCACGCAGGCGCTGAGCCAGCGTCTCATAGCTGAATTCGGTGATGGCGAAGATCTCCGGGTCCGGCCAGAAGCGGACCTTCGTGCCCGTCCGGTCGCTCGGCTCGAGGGGGCGGATCGCCTCGATGGGAAGGCCGCGGTGATACGTCTGGATCCACGCCTGGCCGTCGCGCTTGATCTCCAACTCCAGGGTCTCGGAAAGGGCGTTGACCACCGAGACGCCGACGCCGTGCAGGCCGCCGGAGACCTTGTACGAGTTCTTGTCGAACTTACCGCCGGAGTGCAGCTCGGTCATGATGACCTCGGCCGCCGAGCGCCCTTCTTCCCGATGGATGTCCACCGGGATGCCGCGGCCGTCGTCCTCCACCGTGACCGAGTTGTCGGTATGGATAGTGACGTCGATCCGCGAGCAGTAGCCGGCCTGGGCCTCGTCGACCGAGTTGTCGACCACCTCGAAGACCATATGGTGCAGGCCGGAGGCATCGTCCGTATCCCCGATGTACATCCCGGGGCGCTTGCGGACCGCCTCCAGACCCTTCAAGACCTGGATGTTTTCAGCCGTGTATGTCGACTCTGGATTGATCAAAATCTGATCCCCTTTTCGGGTCCACTGACTTGCTGAGACCCCTGCGGATGGAGGGGTCGCGAGATGGGTAAATTATACCACGAACCGGGCCGTCTTTCGAGCCCGATCGCGCTGAAAATTCAACAGCTTAGACCTGATTTTCCCGGCTCTCCGGCAGGGCCCCTCTGCAAAGATTGCAACAACGCGGGAAGGCCGAGGATTCCCGCCGGATTCCTACCCCGAAAGCAGCCTCAGCTCGCCCCTCTCCATCTCCCAGATCGTCGCCACCGGCAGGGTCAGCCAGACCTGCGGGCGGTTCGAGGTGGCGAAGAGCTGCTCCTCGCCCTTGAACACCTCCCAGACGGCGGCCACGGTGGGCGGCGCGAGCTCGGCGTCCATGTCGTCAAGGAGGTAGAGCGGCGGCCGCCCCGCCTCCTCCATCACCCGCCCGTGGGCTGCGAGCAGCATCAGGGAGAGGGCCTTCCGCTCACCCGCCGAGGCCACTCGACGGATCTCGTGTCCGTCCCAGAGGATCTCGAGCTCGTCGCGATGGGGGCCGAGAAGCGGCATCTGCCGGCGGCGCTCGCGGTCGGCGATACGGGCCAGGGCGCCGGCGATCGCCTGCTGCCCTTCCAGGCCGTTGGCCGGCGACGAGAGGTAGCGGATCTCGATGGCGGGAAAAGAGAGACCCGAGGCCTGTAGGACCCCCGCCAACTGTTCTCTCAGCAGCTCGACGTAACGGTGGCGTTGCGCGATGACGTCCGCGGCGGTGGCGGCCAACAGCTCGTTCCAGATCTCGATGCCGGCGCCGTCACCGGCCAGGAGGTCCCGCTTCTGACGCAAGGCCTCGCGGTAGCGCCCCAGGACTTCAAGGGCGGCGGGACGGATGCCCACCACGCCGCGGTCGAGGAAGCGCCGCCGCGCCTTGGGAGCCCCGACCAGCACCTCGGCCTCGGCGGCCGCCGTCCAGGCGACGACCGGCAGCACTGCCAGGTGTTCCGCCAGGGGCGTCACCTTGCCGTTGAGCGCGCGGATCCGCTGCCCGTCCATCCAGCCGGCCTCCAGCGTGGACCGGCGGTCGGTCTCCACCTCACCACGGATATGGAAGGAGCCGGCGCCGTGGCGCGTGCAGTCGGCGATCTGGGCGGTGCGGAAGCTGCGCGTGGTGGCGAGCACGTAGACGGCCTCGAGGAGGCTCGTCTTGCCCGCACCGTTGCCGCCGAGCAGGAGATGCGACCCGGCCGCAGGACCCCAGGAGAGAGGCTCGAGATTGCGAAAGTCGCGCGCGGCGAGCTGGGTGAGCATGGAACAGGGATCTTCTCGCATTCCGCGAGACGATCACCATGTTTGTGCTCAGATCCTCATCGGCATGATCACGCAGAGGTACCGGGCGTCGGGGCCCTCCATCGGATAACCGACGCACTGCGTGTTCTCGTCCTTGAGCTCCAGACGGATCTTCTCGGTCTCCACGGCGGCCAGGAACTGCGTGAGGTAATCGGGGTTGATGCCCACCCGGAACTCCGGCCCGTCGTAGTCGCAGGGAACCTCCTCGACCGCCTCGCCGAGGTCGGCGTTGACCGCCGAGATCACCACCTGGTCGGGAGCGAACTGCAGGCGCACGGCGCGCGCCCGGTCACCGGTCATCAGCGCGGCGCGCTGCACGGCATCCACCAGGTGACGGCGGTTGAAGAGCACCTTCTTGTCGTTGTCCTTGGCGATCACCCTCTCGTAGTCGGGGAAGGTGCCTTCGAGGATGCGGCAGATCAGCTCGCGCCGGCCGAGGCGGAAGGAGAGGTGATGCTCGCCGCGGCCGTAGGTCAGGTTGCCCTCGCCCTCGAAGCGCTGCAGCTCCTGGAGGGCCTTGCGCGGCACGAGGACGGAGTCGTCGCCGCCGGCGGCCTCGATGCCTCCTTCCACCAAGGCGAGCCGGTGGCCGTCCGTGGCCACCATCTCCAGCGAGCCGTCCTTGAGCTTCAGCAGGGCGCCGTTCAACTGGAAGCGCGACTCCTCGGCCGAGACGGCGAAGAGGACCTTGGTGATCATGCGCCGGAAATCGCCGAACGGAATCTCCACCCGGCGGCCGTCCTCCACCGCCGGCAGGGTGGGAAAATCGTCCGGCGAGAGGCCGTGGATGCGGAAGCGCGACTTGCCGGCGCGGATGGTGAGCACGCGGGGCTCCTCCAGCACCAACAGGACCTCGTCGCCGGTGAGCGAGCGGATGATCTCCATCAGCTTCTTGGCCTGCACGGCGATACCGCCATCGCGCTTGACGTCGGCCTCGCACCACGAGGTGAGAGAGACGTCGAGATCGGTCGCGGCCAGGTGGAGCTTGTCCTCCCGGGCCGTCAGCAGCAGATGCGAGAGCACCGGGATGGTCGTCTTGCGTTCGACGATGCCTTGCATCGGGGCTAGCTCGCCCAGGAACTCGCTGCGGGTGACGCGGATCTCCATTCACTCTTCTCCGTCTACAAGAGACCTGAATATAGCATAGCCGTCGTCGTAGAAAGGGGCTGCGGAAACGAGGAAAGGCGATCTAAGTTCCTCATCGCGGGAACCTTAGATTCCGCGCCGCGCTGTGCAGAACCTGTGGAGAGGGGCTGGAAGGTTGGGGAAAAGTCCGGCCGCCGCAAAAAAATCCGCATCCCCTCCACAGCGGTTTCCGGAGAATCCTCCACAGCGGTTCAGGAGAAGTGCTTCTCGAAGCCCTGGAGGGTGCGGTCGAAGTCCGCGTCGCCGTCGCGCTTCTTCTGTACCGTCTCGACGGAGTACATGACCGTCGAGTGGTGCTTGTCGTTGAAGAGCTTGCCGATCTCCGGGTAGGAAAGGTTCGTCAACCGCTTGCAGAGGTACATCGCCACCTGGCGGGGAATGACGATCTGCCGGGAGTTGCTCTTGCTCTTGATCTCGGAGACCTTGAGATCGTAGTGCCGGGCGACGAGCTTGACGATCTCGGCCGCGGCGGGCTTCTTCCCCTCTTCGGGCAGGATGTCCTTGAGCGTCTCGCGCGCCAGCGCCAGGGTGAGCGGCTTGCCGGTGAGCGACGAGAAGGCGAGCACCCGGTTCAGCAACCCCTCGAGCTCGCGGATGTTGGACTTCACCTGTTGGGCGATGAACTCCGCCACCTCCTCCGGCAGTTGGATCTTCTCCTCCAGCGCGGCCTTGCGCTGCAGGATCGCCATCTTGGTCTCCAGGTCCGGCGGCTGGATGTCGGCGATCAACCCCCACTCGAAGCGGCTGCGCAGCCGTTCCTCCAGCGTCGGGATGTCGCGCGGCGAGGAATCGCAGGAGAGGATGATCTGCTTCTGGCTGGTGTAGAGCGTGTTGAAGGTGTGGAAGAACTCCTCCTGCGTACGCTCCTTCTTGGCCAGGAACTGGATGTCGTCGATCATCAGGACGTCGATGGTGCGGTAGCGCTCGCGAAAGGCCGGCATGCGGTCGAACCGGATCGAGTTGATGAGCTCGTTGACGAACTGCTCGGTGACCAGGTACCGGACGGTTAGATTCGGCCGGCAGCGCCGGAGCTCATGGCCGATGGCGTGCAGGAGGTGGGTCTTGCCGAGACCGACGCCGCCATAGAGAAACAGGGGGTTGTAAGAGAGAGAGGGATTCTCGGCGACACGCCTCGCCGCGGCGAGGGCGAATTCGTTGGACTTTCCTTTGACGAAGTTCTCGAACAGGTACTTCGGATCGAGGTATGAAGGGGCGAGAGGCTCGTCCGCAGGAACCGCGGGCTCGTCCAGGGAGAAGAGAACCTCGAAGCCCGCACCGCCGAGGCCCGCGACGGCACGATCCACCGTCGGCCTGTAGCTCTCCTCCAGGGTATTGAGAAACCGCGAGTTCGGCGCCACCAGCACGAGCCGGTCGCCATCGTCGTTGCCTACTTTGAGCGGGCGGAACCAGGTCGCGAACTCGTCGGGATCCAACTGCTGCTGCAACTGTTTCTGAAGGCGAGACCACAGATTTTGGGACATGAGACCTCAGTAAAATTTCCACACGATTTCCACAGGCTGTGGAAATCCCTAACCTTGGAGAGTTGAGTCGAAAGTGAGCTAGGTGACTACGACCGGACCATCATAGCACAGCCGAATGGCGCCGCAACCCCCTCTTTGTGACAAGCTGTTAACTTCATTGTAACCATTTCTCCGCCAAAGAATTAGAGCTAGAACGGCCGCGCCAGCCGCGCCAGCTCCGGCGGTAATTGAAGCATTCGAGGCGGCCCGCTTTCAAGAGCCTTGAGGACTTCGGCCAGCGCCGCCGGAAGGGGCGGCTCGTGCCGGGCGAAGAAGAGATCGAGCCAGGAGGGCGGCGGCGGATAGAACTCGACGGCGGCGGTCTCGGTGGGGCGGATTCCGGCCTCCTGGCGGGCGATGTCGACGGCCTTGTCGAGGCCTCCTAGCTCGTCCACGAGGCCGATCTTGCGCGCCGCCGCGCCGGTCCAGACGCGGCCGCCGGCAACGCCTTCGACCGCCTGCCGGTTCATCCTGCGGCCGGCGGCGACGTGGCCGACGAAGGTGGAGTAGGTGCGCAGCATGAGCTGCTGCAGGCGCGTCTGCTGCTGCTGGCTGTTGGGCTGCAGCGCCGAGTAGATGTCGGCGTTGGCGCCGCGCTTCTGCGCGTCGTGGCCGACGCCCAGGACCTCCTCCTCGAAGCGGCGGGTGACGAGCTTGCCGCCGTAGACGCCGATCGAGCCGGTGAGGGTCGCCGGCTCGGCGACGATCTTCGTCGCCCGCGCGGCGATGTAGTAGCCGCCCGAGGCGGCCATGTCCGACATCGAGACCACCACCGGTTTCTTGTCCTTGAGCTTGTCCACCTCGCGCAGGATGAGGTCGGCGGCGAGAGCGGAGCCGCCAGGGCTGTCGATGCGCAGCACGACGGAGGAGACGCCATCGTCCTTGGCCATGTCGCGCAGCAGCGCGGCCATGTCGTCCGAGCCGAGGAAGACCTCGTCCGTCCAGGGGGCCGTACCCCCGTGGCCGCGCACGAGGGTGCCGAGGACGAAGACGACCGCGACGCGGCGGGCGGTGAGGGAGCGGGCCGGGTGATAGTCCTCGATCGCGAGATACGAGGGCTCGCGCCCCATGCGCGTCTTCAGATGGTCGCGGAACTGGTCCGGATAGGAGATCTGGTCGACGAGGCCGCGCTTGACCGCCTCCTCCGCGGAGAAGGGCGCGCCGTCGATGAGCCACTTGATCTCGTAGGGGGTCTTGCGGCGCGCCTCGGCGATGGCGGAGACGATCTGCGAGAAGTAGCCGTCGAGCACCGCGGCGAGGGCCTCTTTGGACTCGGGAGTGAACTCGCTGCGGGTGTAGGTCTCGACGGCGCTCTTGTAGCGGCCGACCTGGTTGAACTCGGGATCGATCTTGAGCTTGTCGAAGGTGCCGCGCAGGAAGCGGTTCTCGGCGTAGAGGCCGAGCAGGTTGAGGTCGCCCGCCGGGGCGAGGTGGATGCGCTCGCAGGCGCTCGCCAGGTAGTACTCCAGCGTGCCGTTGGAGCCCTCGCCCGCGGTCTCCAGGAAGCACTCGACGAACTTGCCGGCGCGCCGCAGGCCCAGCATCTGCCGGCGCAGCTCCTGCGCCTTGGCGAGGCCGAAGTCGGCGTCCTGAATGTAGACGGCGAGACCGCGGATGTCAGGATCCCGGCGGGCGGCGTGCAGCGCCGGGTAGAGCTCGGCGATGCTGTCGGTCTCGCGGCCGTCGGCGAAGGGGAGCCGCGGCGCCCGCTGCTCGAGCACCGGCCCGGCCAGGCGCCAGACGAGGACCGTGGGACCGCCGCCTCTCAGATGGCCACCCTTTCCCAGGAGGACGCCGGCGACGGTGGCGAGGACGGCGAGGGTCGCCAGGGAGGCGAAGATCACCAGCAGCTTCTTCATGCTCGCATCCTACCGGAGTCCTCCGCGAGACCGCCCTATGTAGAAATGCCAAATTCTGAGGAACGCATTTGTACGAATGAAACCAAGTCCGCGGCCCGGCGGGAGGTGAAAACGCTCCCACGACGCACAAACGGCGGCTTTACGCGCTTTCTGAGGCCTCGCCGCGCGTGGCACCTGCCTTGCATCAAAACTCGGCACATATCAGTAGGCAACGAGGGGGAGGTTCCATCCAGCCGAAGAAGATAGCCATCCTTATCTGAGATCCTAATGCGATCTCGTCCTTTGAAGATCCCTCCTTCATCCCCTGAGCAGGGGTAGATCCAGCCAACCAAGCCAACCACGAAGCAGGGAACCTCCCCCCTGAGCCCCCCACGCCCGAGGCGGCGGGGGGCATTGTCTTCTTCGGTGTGCCGGACGGGAATGAAAGACCGGGCATGGCTGTTGCAGAAGTCAGCTAACAGGACAATGGTAGAGGGGGAGGTTCCACACCCACCAAACGAAGTCCTACCAGCTAGAGATCGTGAGATCTCGACCTCTTTAAAGCCCGACCTAAATCCCCTACTTACAGGGGTACAGCCACAAATAGCCAACCGGAGAGATGGGGCCTCCCCCCCACTCCTTCCCGCAAGGGAAGGAGCCGTTCCTTTTTGACGCATCGACATTTCACTCTGCCATTTTGGCCTCAAGCCCGCGATAGAGTGACGCGGTGCGGCGCGACGACCTCCTCTCCTGGTTCGATCGGCACCGCCGGGACCTCCCCTGGCGCCGGACGCGAGACCCCTATGAGATCTGGCTCTCCGAGGTCATGCTGCAGCAGACGCGGGTGGAGACGGTCCTCCCTTTCTACAATCGGTTCTTGGAAAGATTCCCGCGGGTGGAGGACCTGGCGCGCGCCGAGATCGAGGAGGTGCTGGCGCTGTGGTCCGGGCTCGGCTACTACCGGCGGGCGCGCCAGCTCCACGCGGCGGCCCGGCTGGTCGCAGAGGCCGGTGGGTTTCCCACCACCGTAGAGGGGCTCCGCCGCCTGCCGGGCATCGGCGCCTATACTGCGGCGGCCGTGGCGAGCATCGCTTTCGGCGTGGCCGCGCCGGTGATGGACGGCAACGTCGAGCGCGTCCTCTCTCGCGTCCTGGCCCTCGGCGAGGATCCGCGCTCCGGCGCCGCGCGCGCCAGGCTGCTGGCGGCAGCGGACGAGCTGCTGGACCCCCGGCGGCCGGGCGACAGCAACCAGGCCCTGATGGAGCTGGGCGCGACCCTCTGTACGCCGCGCCGGCCCAAGTGTCTGCTCTGCCCCTTGCGCCCGGACTGTCGCGCGGCCCATGAGGAGAACCCGGAGCGCTATCCCGCACCGAAGGTCAAGCGGCCGGCCGAGCGTCACCGGCTGCTGGTCGCCGTGGTGACGAACGGCGGCGGAGTGCTCCTCTTCCGCCGGCCCGAGGACAGCTCTCTCCTCGCCGGCACCTGGGAGCTGCCGTGGGTGGCCCTGGAGCGAGACGGCGCGCCGGCGGACCAGCCGCCGGAGGTTGCCCTCGCCGCCCGTTACGGCGGGCGTTGGCATCTGGGCTCTCGCGCCGCCAGCGTGCGGCACGGCATCACCTATCGCGATCTGGAGATCGACGTGCACCGGGCGGAGCTCGCCTGGGGCGGCGAGGTGCGGGCGGGCATGGCGGCCGGCTGGTTCGACGACGCCGGCCGCGCGGGGCTGCCGCTTTCCTCCCTGGTGGGGAAGGTGATGGCTAGCCTTGAGACGGCGGCGGCACCGGCCACGAGATCCCGTGGCCGCCGGCGATGATGAACCAGCCGATGATCTTGGCGTCCAGCTCGCGCAGCCGGCTCGCCACCAGGTTGCAGAGGATGGTCAACAGCCGGATCGACGAGATCTTGTGGATGTCGAGGATCCCCTCCAGCACCTCGCGCGAGATGACGAGCACGACGGCGCCGCGCTCGTGCGCCTTGGCGTCGGCCGAGCGCGGCTCGTTGTCGATCAGCGCCATCTCGCCGAAGTAGCCGCCCCGCTCGAGGAAGGCGAGCGCTTCCTCGCCGGCGCCGGGGATGAACTTGCTGATCATCACCCGCCCCTCGAGCACCACGTACATCTCGTTGCCCCTCTCCCCCTCGCGGAAGATCACCTGGTTGGGACCATAGTTCCGCTCGCGGGAGAGCGAGGTCAGGAAGTTGATCTCCAGGTTCGAGAGCTTCTGCTCTTCGAAGAGCTTGCGCTTGGAGGCGAGGTCGACGCGGAATTCGCCGGTGGACTCCCGCGGCGACGGCGGCGCGGTGCTCGGCGGCTTGCCGCTGTCGGAGAAGAACTGCGAGAGGTTCTGATTCGTCTGCCGGAGCTTGGACGACAGGCTCTTCCAGAACGTCCAGTAGAGCGCCAGCTTGAAACGCGTATCGCTCTCCATGGGGCCGGCGAGGGCCGCCGGGCTCAAGGCGATCAGCTCGGCCTCGGAGGTCGTGATCGCGCTTCCCGAGCGGGGATCGCGATCGACGAACGCCGTCTCGCCGAACAGGGCGCCCGGCTCGAGGGCCGCCAGGCTGAAGTGGCCATAGGGGGTCTTGCGCTGGATGCGTACGCCGCCGCTCGCGATGAGATAGGCGTCCTGCGAGGGTTCCCCTTCCCTGAACAGCACGGTGCCGGCGGGAACGCGCTTGTGGGTGGCGCACCGCGCCAGCAGCGCGAGCTGCTCGTCCGTGAAGTGGGCGAAGACTTCCCACTGCCGAAGAAGGTTCTCGATCCCCAAAGTGCGCCTATTGTAGCGGAGGACCCGGATTGCCTACGACCTCGGCGAGGCGGCTTTCTGGCGCCGACGCCAGACCCTCCCGCCAAGCCCAGGCGGCCCGCTCGGCGTCGCCGGCCGCCTGCCAGAGGACGGCGGCCTGCAGGAACCATTCGGCGAAGAGCGGCTCGCCGCTGCCGAGGTCGGAGCGCAGCTTGTTCTCCAGCGGCGCCTCCACTTCGCCGAAGAGACGGCGGGCGGTCACGTCATCGCCGCGGCGCAGCGCCAGCCAGGCGCGGTGCAGGGTAAGCGACTCCAGGAGGTCCGAACGCAGGGTCTCCACCCTGGCGAAGGCGCTCTCGGCGCCGTCCCAGTCCCGCGCGTAGCCGGCCGCCAGGCCTTTCTCCAGCCAGGCCTCGCCGTCGCTGGGATCCCGGGCGAGGATGCGATCGAGGAGCGCGCGGGCACGGTCGAGAGCGAGCAGGTGCTTGGCGGCCACGGCGGCGGCGTACAGCTCGTCACGGCCGGCCCCGGCGTCCGTGCGCGCGGCCGCGAGAGCGGCGGCGAAGCGGCCCTCACCGAGCGCCCGCAGGGCGGGGCTCTCCGGCGGCCGGCGCAGGGTGGCCCAGAGGACGAGGGCGCCGGCAGCGAGGAGCGCCAGGAGCAGGGCGATCAGCAAGCCGGCCATGGCGGTTAGAGAGAAAGGAGGGGAAGCTGCGCCGGCCGCAGCCGTTCCCAGACGGCCCGCTCCACCGTGTCGAGCCATTCGGACCGCGAAGCGGGGTCGAGGTGCAGCGCCTCCAGGCCCCGCTCGGCGAGCTCGCGCATGAGGCGGTCCTCCACCGCGTACTGGAAGCCGGGATCGGGCGAGCGGATGCCGTCGGGGCTCAGTTGCTCGATGATGGGGACGTGCACCAGCAGGTCGTATCCCCGCATCCAGAAGCGCACCAGGGTCTCGGGCCCGTCCTGTCTGCCGGCCGCGAGGAGCAGGTAGACGTAGTTGTCGAGCACGCTGCGGTCGCAGACCACCACGGGGTAGCGGGCCTGGGCCACCAGCTCCTCGGCGATCTGGCTGTGCAGGATCCAGGACTGCGCGGCGACCGACGTCTCCTCGTTGATCGGCAGCGGGCACCGCCGCGCCACCTCGTGCACCACCTCGACCGCCACGTCCCGCCGTTTCAGCCGCGCCGCGAGGCCGTAGCAGAGCGTCGTCTTGCCGACGCCGTGGGTGCCGATGAAGGCGATTTTGAAGTGGGGAGCGGAGGGCATCAGGATCACCCTCTCCGCTTCCGGCGGTCTGCCAGCCACTGCTCGTAGGAGAGCCACATCTCGATCTCTCCGGGTCGAATCACCTTGGAGAGAGGGTTGCCCGGCCGGAAGCCCTGCTCGGGACGATAGATCTTCGCGATGAATGGGATGGCTAGGCGGCCCGCTCGTAGATGATCGCCTCGGCAACCTCCTCTTCATCTAGGCCGTAATCATAAGCGAGCTCCCGAATGCTCTCTCCGGCATTCAAGCGCTCGGCGAGGATGGCGGTCGAGATGCCCTTCCGCGCGATTGCGGGCCGGCCGAATGAAACGCGGGGATCGATGACGACGACCCTCCTGTCCTCCGCCGCATTCGGCGAGGTGAAGGGGTAGAGCCGGAGGGGGAGCCCCGCCGAGTCCCTAACGACCCGCTTCAGATAAGCCTCGAGGATCTTCTCCATCGCGAACTGGCCGGACGGGGAAAGACTCAACAGCCGGCCGTACTCCGCGAGGAACAGCTCGCCGGGCGCTGCGCGCAGCTCTTTCCGAATCAGCAATCGGTCGATATGGAACTGCCGCTGTACGTAATCGAGGGCTTCCCGGACAGCCCGCATGGTGACGCCGTGCTTCACGCGCAGGGCATGGAGCACATGGGCTTCGATCAGATTGGTAAAGGAAAGGCGCTCGTCGTGTGGCTCGGGCTTCTGGATCAGTGGCTCGGAGAAGCCCCGTCCGTCGAGCCGAGGGAAATGACGTCCGAGAACCCACGAACGGAGGGTCGTCTGAGGAATCCTCAAGTAACGAGCCGCCTGGGAGAGACTATAGATGGGCAGGTCGCGGGGATCTGCTTTGTCGACGGTCGCGGGGGCCATGAAAGAGTTCCTGGTCGTTCTTGTGACCTCCTGCGGTCGTGATTATAGGTTAAGAGCGCCCCGCCGCTTCAAGAATCCGCATCGCCTCCTCCATCTGTTTTCTACCGATCGTCAGTGGCGGCACGATCTGCGCCACCCTCCCCTCCGGTCCTCCGGCGAGAAGGAGGATGCCTCTCGACAAGGCTTCCTGCACCCAGGCCTTCGCCTGTTCCCGCGAGCGCAGCTCGATCCCCCAGAGCAGGCCGCGGCCACGGACGGCCAGGACGTCAGGGAAACGCTCCGGCCATGCCGCCAAGCGCCCTCCAAAATCCTCGCCCAGCCGCGCGGCTCGCGCGGGGAGATCCTCCTCGGCCAGCACGTCGAGCACGGCCAGGGCGGCGGCGCAGGCGAGAGGGTTGGCGATGAAGGTGGCGGTGTGGAGCGCCTCGCCCGGAGTTTCCCAGCAGCGGAAGAGGTCCCGCCGGGCGATCACCGCGGCGATCGGCAGTCCGCCGCCGAGGGCCTTGCCGCAGCAGAGGATGTCCGGGCGCACCCCCGCGTGCTCCACGGCAAAGAGGCGGCCGGTGCGCCCGAAGCCGGTGAAAATCTCGTCCGCGATCAGCAGCGCGCCCTCGCGGCGGCAGATCTCGGCGAGCCCGGCGAGCCACCCGGCCGGAGGGATCAGAATACCCTCGCGGCCGACGATGGGCTCCACGATCACCGCTCCGACATCGCCGGGCGCGAGCGCATCCTCGATCCTGCCCAAGTCCACGCCGAAAGGCAGACGGCGGACGTGGCCATGCAGGTGGGAGGCGAACGGAGCGCGGAACTCCTCGCGCGAGGTGGCGGCGAGGGCGCCGAGCGTCAGGCCGTGATAGGCGGGCACGAACGCCAAGACGCCCGGCCGGCCCGTCGCGGCGAGCGCGGTCTTCAACGCGATCTCCACGGCCTCGGCGCCGGAGATGGCGAAGAAGACCTGCGGATCGTCCACCGGCGCGAGCGCGGCGAGCCGACAGGCGAGCTCGATCCGCAGCGGGTGGGCGTGGACGTCCCCGAGCCCATGGAGCAGCCGCCCGGCCTGCTTGCGCACCGCCTCCACGACCCGCGGGTGGCGATGTCCCACGGCCGCGACGCCGAAGCCCGAGGTGAGATCGATATAGACGTTGCCGTCCACGTCGCGGACGTTGGCCCCCCGCGCCTCCTCCCACACGATGGACGGCTGCAGGGGCTCGCCTGCCGGCAGGGTGTTCACTCCCGGCGCCTCGAAATCCCGCAGGCCGGCCGCGAGCTCGCGGGAGCGCGGCCCGGGAGGCGGCGCGACGATGCGGGGAAGCAGGTCGCCGAAGCTCACATCTCGCGCCGGCCGGCGAGCGAGCGGCCCAGCGTCACCTCGTCGGTGTACTCGATGTCGCCGCCCACGGGCATGCCGAAGGCGAGGCGGGTGACCCGGATGCCGCGGGGCTTCAGCAGGCGGGCCAGATAGAGCGCCGTCGCTTCCCCCTCGACGTTGGGGTTGGTGGCGAGGATGACCTCCGCGATCCCTTCCAGGCGCGCCAGGAGGCCGGGGATCGCCAGGCGGTCGGGGCCGATCCCGCGGTGCGGCGAGAGGGCCCCCAGCAGCACGTGATAGAGGCCGCTGTACTCGCCGGTGCGCTCGATCGGCTCCAGGTTGAAAGGCTCCTCGACGACGCAGATGCGGCTGCGGTCGCGCCGCGCATCGGCGCAGTAGCGGCAGGGATCGACGGCGGTGATGGCGTTGCAGACCGAGCAGTGGAAGAGCTTCTCCTTCACCTCCACGATGGCCTGCGCCAGCGCCTCGGCCTCGGCGGCCGGCACCTTGAGCAGATAGTGGGCGAGGCGGGTGGCGGTCTTGGGGCCGATGCCCGGCAGCCGCGAGAGCTCGCCGATGAGGCGGGAGAGAGGCTCGGGCATCCGCGAAGGTCAGAAGAGGCCGGGCATGCTCGCCGCCATCGAGCCCATCCTCCCCTGCATCGTCTCCTCGATCTTGCGGCCGGCCTCGTTGACGGCGGCGACGATCAGATCTTCCAGCATCGACGGGTCCTTGGGGTCCATGG
>DATBGJ010000590.1:0-1778 GCA_036558045.1 Thermoanaerobaculia bacterium | reverse complement strand
GAGGCGGCCAGGCGCAGAAGGGCGTTATAGGATTGCCAGCCATGAAGACGCTGAGGAGCTACGTTGGCGGGAGTTGGCATGAAGCGAAATCGGGCTTCACGCCCCTGGTGGATCCCTCGACGGAGGAGGAGATCGCCCGCGCGTCGAGCGAGGGGATCGATTTCGGGGCCGTCCTGGCCTGGGCCCGCGAGCGCGGCGGCCCGGCCCTGCGGGCGATGACGTTCGCCCAGCGCGCCGCGCTCCTCAAGGAGATGTCCCGGGTGCTGCGCGAGCACCGCGACGAGCTCCTCGACCTCTCCGCCCGCAACACCGGCACGACGCGTCCGGACGGCTCCTTCGACGTCGACGGCGCCTCCGGCACGCTCGCCTACTACGCGAGCCTCGGCAAGGGCCTGGGCGACCGCACCTTCCTCGGCGAGGGCGAGGGCGTCCAGCTCGCCAAGACGGAAGGCTTCTACGGGCGGCACATCCTGGTGCCCCGGCACGGCGTGGCCGTGCACATCAACGCCTTCAACTTCCCCGCCTGGGGCTTCGCCGAGAAGGCGGCCTGCGCGCTGCTCGCCGGCATGCCGGTGATCACCAAGCCGGCCACGGCGACCGCCATGGTCACCGAGCGCTGCATCGAGATCCTCGTCGAGGCGGGCATCCTTCCTGACGGCGCTCTACAGCTCATCGTCGGCTCGACCGGCGACCTCCTCGACCGCCTCGGCCCGCAGGACGTGCTGGCCTTTACCGGATCGGCTGACACGGCCCGCGGCCTCCGCTCCAGGGACAATCTGCTCGCCGCCAACACGCGGGTCAACGTCGAGGCCGACAGCCTGAACGCCGCCGTCCTGGGTCCCGACGTGCAGGAGGGCTCCGCCACGTTCGGCCTCTTCCTCAAGGACGTGGTCCGCGAGATGACGCAGAAGAGCGGCCAGAAGTGCACGGCCGTGCGCCGCATCCTGGTTCCCGTGGGACAGATCGACGCGGTGCAGGAAACGCTGGTCGCCAAGCTGAGCGAAGTCGTGGTGGGCAATCCGGCTGATCCTGCGGTGAGGATGGGCCCGCTCGCCACCGCCCAGCAGCTCGCGGATACCTTGCACGGCATCGGCGAGCTGAAGGAGGCGGCGCGGATCGTCCATGGCAGCGGCGAGCGCACCGACGGCGCCGGCGCTCCCGCGGGAAAGGGATTCTTCCTGCAGCCCACCTTGCTCCGCAGCGACGACGCCCGCACCGCCGGTCCCGTCCATCATCGGGAGGTCTTCGCTCCCGTCGCCACGCTCCTCCCCTACGACGGCGGTGCCCGCGACGCGGCGGAGATCGTGGCGCTGGGTGGCGGTACGCTGGTGACCTCGGCCTACACGGACGACGCATCCTGGGCCGGGGACTTCGTAGCGCGGGGCGGCGGCGACACCGGCCGCATCTACATCGGCTCCGAGTCTTCGGCGGCGGACGCGCCAGGCTCCGGCGCCGCGCTGCCGCAGACGCTGCACGGCGGTCCCGGACGCGCTGGCGGCGGCGAGGAATTGGGCGGGCTCGTGGGCGTGAAGCTCTATCTGCAGAGAGTGGCGGTCCAGGGGAGCAAGGCCCTCGTGGACGCGCTGGTGGAGGCCTGATGGACAAGGATCAAAGTCTTCGTGACCACCTTCTCGAGCTGCTGCGCGGCGGTAGCGCACATCTGGATTTCGAGAAAGCGCTCGCCGGCCTGCCGCCGGATCTCCGGGGCACCAAGGCTCCCGGCCTGCCGCATACCGTCTGGCAGCTCCTGGAGCACCTGCGCATCGCCCAGTGGGACA
>DATBGJ010000589.1:0-15012 GCA_036558045.1 Thermoanaerobaculia bacterium | reverse complement strand
GGAGATTGTGGTCATTGAGTCCCGAGAGCTGAAAGTCAATGGAAAGACCCCCCTGGAGAAGTGGCTGCCTTTTGGCGCGACGAACGGCGAGAAAGTCAAAGTGGTGGGCAGCACGACCGTGAACGGCGCTTGGAAGAGTCTGGATTGGGACGGCAAGAGCCTCGGAAGCCGAGAGAACTATCCGAAGGAAAAAGTCGAGGAAGTCAAGGCGGAAGGCTTTCGGAGCTGGACGGTTCGTCTCCAAAAGAAGGCCGAGAAGAAAGCGTCCTGATGCGAAGACCCTTCAGGTGACGCGGACCACGACGAGGGTGACGTCGTCCCCCTGCTCCCGCCCGCCGCGCCATTCCGCCAAGCGGGCGAAGAGCGTCTCGACGAGCTCGCGGGCCGGCCCTCCCGCCGCAGCCTGAAAGATCTCGGACAACCTCTCGTAGCCGAGGGGATGGCCGGCGGCGTCGAGCTGCTCGGCGAAGCCGTCGCTGGCGAAGAGCAGGGTATCGCCCGGGGCGAGAGACGCGCAGTGCTCCTTCCAGGCTCCGGCAAGCCGAGAGCCGACCGGCGGCCCGCCGGCGCCCAGCTCTTCGACGCGGCCGCTGCCGGCGCGATGGATGAGCACCGGCGGCATGGCGGCCGAACAGAGGCTGACCGAACGCGGCGTGAGGCGGGCGAGCGCCAGGCACATGTGGAGCGGCTTGACGTGCATCTCGCGCAGCACGCGGCCGCATTCGGCGAGCACGGACGACAGGCTCTCCGCGCCGCCGAGCGTCGAGAAGAGCGCCTTGATCGCCGTCACCATGATCCCCGCCGCCACGCCGTGCCCGGTGGCGTCGCCGAAGGCCACCACGAGGCTGCCGTCCGGAGCGACGCGAAAATCGTAATAATCGCCGCCCACCTCGCTGGCCGTGACCATGGCCGCGGCGGTCTCCAGCCCCTCCACCGCGGGCAAGGCTGAGGGAAGCATCGAGAGCTGCAGCGCCCGCGCCGCCTCGATCTCGGACGTCTTGCGGGCGTTCTCGACGCTGGTCCGCGCGAAGCTGCGGGCGAGAAAGAGCGACATCGCCACGGCGACGACGAGCAGGCCATACAGGTAGGGGCGGATCTCACCGTCGAAAGGTATGACGTCGAGCTGCATGAGGATCTGCAGCAGGACGATGGCCATCATGATGGCGAAACCGCCGAGCAGGATCTGGACTCCCTCCCGCTGAGCCTTTTCGCCCGTGGTCTCCACCCGGATCACCTCGACGATCACCAGGCCGAAGTACACGAACCAGGTCCACTGCGACGGGAAATCCGGGCTGAGAAAAATCCATGCCGTCAGCACCGCTCCCAGCGCGCCGAAGGCGATCCAGGTGCGCGGAAGGGTTCGGGTCCGTACGGCGTAATAGGTGAGGAGAAAAAAGAAGATGGTGGCCAGGACGCTGGCGAGCACGAGCCGGCCGGCCAGGGCGCTCCAGAATTCGCTCGCGGCCCGCTCGAGTCCCAGGTCGGCAATGACGACCGCCACGAAAGCGGCCATCGCAAGGGCATAGAAGAGGTTCTCCCGCGCTTTGGGATAGGAGAGGAACAGCGCCAGGTGGAGCAGGACGAGGAACGCCGGCACAGCGGTGAATACGGCCAGCAGCATGGTTGGGAGCCGTTCGGCGGCGGACCGGAGCGCGGCGGCATCCGCTCTCTCGATGAAAAGGAGGAAGCCGAGATCTCTGCTCTGAGCGTGCCGCTCGGCCAGCGAGAGGGAGTGGCGGACGGCCAGGACGTGTGGGCCGCGGGATGAGAAGACCACCTCTCGCCGGGCGCCGCTCTTGAGCCTGCCGCCCGCGCGCAGCCCCGAGGCCGCAACGCTCATCAAGCGTTTCCCGTCGAGAAACACCGCGGTCTCGCCGGGGCTCTCGACGCGGACCGCCAGCGGTACGCCCCTCATGGCGGGCTCGATCCGCAGGTGGCGGCGAAACCATCCCGTCCCCGGCCAGCCGTCGCGGGGACGCTGGCCGAAGCGCGACATGACCGGCTCGACCAATTCCCAATGGGAGTCATCGAAGCTTGGATCGGCCCAACGCGGGTCGTCGCCGGAGTGGTAGCGCCATTCATAGCTGAGGACCAGAGCGTCTCCATTGGCGAGCGCAGCCGCCCGGATCGTCACCGGAGTCGGTTCCTGCCCCCGCGCCGCGGCGGCGGCGAGGATGATGGCGAAGGCCGCGATGCGATAGCGATGAAGAGTCTGCCGGAGCATGGTTTCTCCAGCCCTTCTACGCGCCGAGGGAGCGTTAGTTGCCTCTCCTTCCCCGCGGAGGATCGGGTCAGCGACAACCGTCACCCCTCCGCCCCGCCCGCTTCAGGACCGCGGCGGCGGCCTCCAGGGTGGCGCCGGTCGTGGCCGCGTCTTAGGCTCCTCTCCGGCTAACGGAATCGGTCGAGGGAATGGTAAGCGAGTTTGAATATCAGGGCGGCCACCAGAAACCACGGAGCGAGGCCCTCGAGATTGTCCCGCGCTGTGGCGGCCCAGGGCGGACGAGGCAATGGCAGCGCGGGCAGCGCGATGAAGAATGCGTCTGCAATAATACCGAGGAGGCACAGACAGAAAAGAAAAAACATGAAACCCTTCAGAACCTTGAGCCTCTTCCTGCGGCCCGCCGGCTCCTCGAGGATCACAATGCTCGTCTCCCGATCGAGAAGGGCTGTTTCAAGCTTCTTGAATCTCATGGCGCTGGTCTATCCCGCCTTCCGCATCCCCCGCTCCGCCTCGTCCAGCGCTTCCTTCAGCGCCTCGAGATCCTCATCCTCCAGCGCCTGGCCGCCGAAGCTCTCGCGCAGGTAGAAGGCGATGACGCGCGCCGCGGGCTCGGCGGCGGCGGGATGGCGGAGCTCGGCTTCGCGCTGCAGGCGCAGCGGCGGCACGGAGTCGGCGAGCGGCGGGCCGGCCCGGCCGAGGCGGCGCCGCAAACGGCGGTAGGCGTTGGTCGCGGTGAGCGGCGGACGCAGGCGCAGGTAAAGGATCCAGACCGCCGCCGCAACCAGAGCGAGCCCCAGCGCCAGCCACAACGGCACGTCCGGCAGGCGCCGCGGCGTCTCCGGCTGCAGGGAGTCGGTGGGATCGAGCTCCGCCAACCCGTTCGTGGCCGGCGGCGCCTCCGGCTTTTCCTCGCGCTTGAAGAACGACCAGAATTCGCTCCAGGCGTCGCGCAGCCCGCTGAAGATGCGGAGCTGATCGTAGAGGCCGAAGGTCAGCACGTAGCGGTCCCAGCGGAAGATGACGAAGTCCCACGCCTGCTGCGCAAGCAGCCAGCCGCCCTCGCCGCTACCGGCCGGCCGGCCGGCGGGAGGCGTGGGATCGAAGATCCGCCAGCCGAGGCCGGGCAGGTAGGCCTCCACCCAGGCGTGGGCGTTGTTGTTGCGCACGATGTAATAGCCTTCGAAGGGGTTGTAGTCGCCGCCGAGAAAGCCGGTCACCAGGCGCGCCGGGATGCCCTGCGAACGGAGCATCAGCACCATCGACGAGGCGAAGTACTCGCATTGGCCGCTGCGATAGCGGAAGAGGAACTCCTCGATCGGATTCTCCGGCGAGCGGCCGACGAAATCGAGGGTGTAGGAGTAGTTGTCCATCAGGTAGTTCTCGAGCCGCCGGGCGCGCTCGGCGACGGTGCCGCGATCCATCACCCGGCCGGCGAGCGCGGCGATGCGCGGCGTCACGCCGGCGAGGTTGAGCGCGGCGTCACGCGGACCGGCGGGAGGCGAGCCCGCTAGCACTTCCCCGCGGGCGAGGCCGACCCGGTACTCCCTGACCTCCAGAGGGTTGAAGGGAAAGGAGACCGCTCCGCCCTCGTCGATCCAGAGGGACGACGACCGCGGCTCGATGACGGCGGTCTCCACCGGCAGCGGCATGCTCTGGCTCTGCAGCGGCTGGAGCCAGATGGTGGCCCAGTGGACGGGCGGCGCCGGGCTGAGGCGGAAGCGGCCGCCGCGGCCGCGCGGCAGGTGGCCGCGCGAGGGCGAGCGCCGCCAGCTCCCGCCCTGGTAGAGATCGTAGGTGGCGGCCTTGAAGCGCATCTCGCGGCTCGGATCGGTCGCTCCCTGCTCCAGCACCCGCATCGCCACTTCGCGGCTGCCGCGGATGCGCCCGATGGAGTCCAGGGTGACCTCGTCGGAAAAGCCCGCGGCTTCGATGACGAGGCCGGTGTTGCCGCCGCGGCCGATGATGAACGGCGCGCGCACGCGCGGCAGGAGGAGGAAGAGCGGCACCGCGAGCGCCATCGTGGCGCCCGTGGCGAGGAGGAGGAAACCGCGCAGCGGCATGCGGGCGAGCGCCGGGTCCTCGCGGCCGAAGCCGGCGAGGACGTGCAGGAAGGCGAAGCGCGTCAGCAGCACCAGCGCCAGCACGAGGAAGGCCATGAGGTAGAGCACGATCGTCGGATGGACGCTGGTGCCCATGGCGGCGAGGAAGACGAAGAAGACGCCGATCAACGCCTGCCACTTGTCGCGTTCGCGGACGATGGCGAAGAGCTTCACCAGCACCGCGAACAGGCAGAGATGAAGGACGGGCTGCACCAGGCCGCGGGAGAAGCCGAACAGATCGAGCAGGAAGACCGGCAGGTAGGCGAGGCCGAGGACGTTCATGCCCCAGGCGGGCAACCAGCGCGGAGGATCGAGGCTGGCCCGCCGCAGGAAGCAGAGGACGCCGACCATGTAGAGGGCCACCAAGAGCCAGCCCACCACCTCGTTGAACGGCAGGGGGATGGGCGCCAGCAGGGCCAGCCAGCCGAGCAGCAGCCGCTTCTGCCGGCCGAAGCTCATCCCGCCAGCCTCGCAGAAGATGCGGGCTCCAGGTGGACCCGCAGTTGCGGCGCCCGTGGATCGCTGGAGGCCAGCAGCTCGGCGCTGCGCTCCCGGGGCTGGACGAGCGCCAACGTCTCCAGGACGGCCAGCCGCTGGCGCGGTCCGCCGGCGAAGCCGAGGGCACGGTCGCGCGTCACCAGCTCGACCTCATAGCCGCGCGCCAGGTGATCGACGGCGATGGTCGCCGCCTCGCTCACCAGCCGCTCGAAGCGGCTCAGCTCCGCCGGGTCCTTGAGCTCGCCCACCGCGTTGTCGAAGAGGATGGAGAGGCGGCGGCTGCGCTCGGTGGCCCGCTCGGTGAAGATCAGCTCGCCGGTGCGCGCCGTCTGCTTCCAGTGGATGCCGCGCGGATCGTCGCCGCGGCGGAAGCGGCGGAGGGAGTGCAGGTCGTGCCCCCAGCCGCGGCGGCGGCTGGAGTCGTCGCCGAGCTGCTCCGTCTCCTGCGGCTGAACGCCGCCGGCGGGGAACAGCTCGGGAAAGACCAGCACCTCGTAGTCCACGCGGTAACGCACGCCCTTGCGGAAGAAGCCGAAGGGGAAGAGGCTGGAGACGTGGACGAACGGGAAACGGTGGAAGCCGCGCGCGCCGATCATCATCTCGAGCTGGCCGGCGCTCTTGCCCCGGCGCGGCAGATAAGGGATGAGCAGCGGCTGCGCCGCGCGCGAGAGCGTGAAGAGAAGGAACCAGCGGGGAAAGACGAGGGCGCGGCTGCGCAGGGTGAAGCCCAGCGAGAAAGGCCGGTTGGCGAAGATCTCGCCCGGCGGATCGAGCGCCGCCTCCAGGCCGCGCACGTTTTCGCGCGACACGAGCCCGGAGAGGATGAGGATCGCGAACAGCAGGGCGAGCACCATGTACAGCGCGTTGTTGCCGGTGTTGGTCGCGGCGATCGCCACCACCACGGTGAGCAGCACGTACCAGAGTCCGACCGTGGTGATGCGGATGCCTTCCGGCACGGCGCGGCGGGAAAGGAGCTTCACAGCGGCACCGGCGTCGCCGCCACCACCCTTTCGATCGCCTTGCGCGCCTGCTCCAGGTCGGCGGTGCCGCGCTTGAGGACGACGCGGTGCGCCAGCACCGCCGCGGCCAGGCGCTGCACGTCGTCCGGAATGGCGTAGCCCCGGCCCTCGCAAAGCGCCATGGCCTGGGTGGCCCGGAACAGGGACTGCAGACCGCGGGTGGAGACGCCGAGGAGGAAATCGCCGCCGTGGCGGGTGGTCTCGGCGAGCGAGAGCATGTAGTCGGCCAGCTTGTCGGCGACGCGCACGCGCGCCACCCGCGCCTGGAGCTGCACCAGGCCGTCGCGCGAGAGCACGGGCCGCAGGTGGTCGAGCACGTCCTCGACGCCGCCCGAGAGCAGGAGCTCCCGCTCGTCCAGCCGCGGCGGATAGCCGAGCGACAGCGCCATCAGGAAGCGGTCGAGCTGCGACTCCGGCAGCGGGAAGGTGCCCTGGTACTCCAGCGGGTTCTGCGTCGCCAGCACGGCGAACGGCTCGGGCAGGGTGTAGCGCTTGCGCTCCACCGACACCCGGCGCTCGCTCATCGCCTCCAGCAGGGCCGACTGGGTCTTCGGCGTGGCGCGGTTGATCTCGTCCGCCAGCACGACGTTGGCGAACAGCGGTCCGGGCACGAACTCGAAGGTCTGGCTCTTCTGGTTGAAGATCGAGACGCCGATGATGTCCGAGGGCAGCAGGTCGCTGGTGAACTGCACGCGCTGGAAGGAGAGGCCGAGCGAGCGCGCGAGCGCCTGGGCCAGGGTCGTCTTGCCGACGCCGGGCACGTCCTCCAGCAACACGTGGCCGCGGGCCAGAAGACAGACCGTGGCGAGGCGGATGACCTCGCGCTTGCCGCGGATGACGAGGGCGACGTTCTCCTCGAGCTGACGGATCGGCTCGGCGGCGTGGAGCGCGTCGCTGGGTTCGACGGCGAGGGATTCCATGGCGCTGTTTACGCGGGCAGCTCGGAGACTGTTGAGGGGGGCTCTTTGAGCAGGGCCACAGCCATGGAGCAAAGTATAACCCGGAAGGATTGACCGCCGCATTTACGCCTGCTAAGATAGAACTCCGAACCGGCTGCGAGAGCCTTTTTCCCTCGCGACAGAACGAAGAGAAGTACAATCGGGTCCCCAGGCGCCCCCTGGGCCAAAAGGAGCGAAGAATCTCATGGCAGACGCGAAATCGGAACGCTTGAAGGCCATCGACGGCACGCTCTCGCAGATCGAGAGGCAGTTCGGCAAGGGGGCGATCATGCGCCTGGGTCAGCGCGAGACGCTGGCGCTGGAGGCGATCTCCACCGGCTCGATCGCGGTGGACCACGCCATCGGCATCGGCGGCTTTCCGCGCGGCCGCGTGGTGGAGGTCTACGGCCCCGAGTCTTCCGGCAAGACGACGCTGGCGCTCTCGGTGGTTGGCCAGGCGCAGAAGAAAGGCGGCATCGCCGCCTTCATCGACGCCGAGCACGCGCTCGACGCCGAGTACGCGAGGAAGCTCGGAGTGGACATCGACAACCTGCTCGTCTCGCAACCGGACAACGGCGAGCAGGCGCTGGAGATCGCCGAGATGCTGGTGCGCAGCAACTCGGTGGACGTGGTGGTGATCGACTCGGTGGCGGCTCTCGTTCCCAAGGCCGAGCTCGAAGGCGAGATGGGCGACTCGCACGTCGGCCTGCAGGCGCGCCTCATGTCGCAGGCGCTGCGCAAGCTGACCGCCATCGTCGCCAAATCCAGGACCACCCTGATCTTCATCAACCAGATCCGCGAGAAGATCGGCGTCATGTTCGGCAATCCCGAGACCACCACCGGCGGGCGGGCGCTCAAGTTCTACTCCTCGGTGCGCATCGACATCCGCCGCATCGCCTCGCTCAAGGAGGGCGAGGAGGTGACCGGCTCGCGGGCCAAGGTCAAGGTGGTGAAGAACAAGGTGGCGGCGCCCTTCCGCCAGGCCGAGTTCGACATCGACTACGGCGAGGGGATCTCGAAGTGCGGCGAGCTCGTCGACCTCGGCGTCGATCACAAGCTGGTCGTCAAGAGCGGCGCCTGGTACTCCTACGGCGACCTGCGCCTCGGCCAGGGACGCGACAACGCCAAGGGCTTCCTGCGCGACAACCCCGATCTCGCCGACGAGATCGAGGCGAAGATCCGCGAGCGGCTGGGCCTGCCCTCCCTCGCCGCGGCGCCGGTGCGCGAGGCCGCGGCGGTGGAGTAGGCCGCTCAGTCGGGAGGAATCCGGAACACCCGCCGCCACCAGCGCTGGAAGACCGAGTCGCCACGCCGGTCGGCCTCCTCTTCGAGGCTCTCGAGAGGGGCCGGGAGAATGGCGAGGCGTCCCTTCTGGAGCTGCAGGAGGAGGAGATCCATCTCGCGGCCGCGGGCGCGCGGATCGCTGGAGAAGGCTTCGCCGAGCGAGGTGCGGCCGTCGAAGCGGGCGTAGAACTCCCGCGCCCGGGCGGGGATGCGCTTCTGCTCCTCCTCCGCGGGCTCCACGACCCAGACGGGATAGGAGCGCTCCAGCAGGTCCAGCGGCACGGCCATGTGCCGGCGGGCGACCAGCGCCTGTTCCTCCGTGGCCTGCTCCAGCAGCAGATCGTAGACGCTCACCTCGTGCGTGCTGCGCGCGACTTCGTCGCGCACCTCCTCGATATCGAGCACGGAGGCGATGCAGAGGCGGAACGCCGCTTCGAGAAACCGGAAGTAGGAGCCGTGGATGCGCTTGTAGAGCTCGCCCAGGGTCCGCTCGCCGTCGACCATGTCGACGATGCGGCGCTCGAGCGGGCTGAGCGGTCCGGCGCCCGGCCAGCGCTCGCCGCGGCGCAACACCACGTCGTCGTGCACCAGCACACGGCGCATGCGGCCGGTCTCGTCGCCCCAGCGGGTCCCCTCCATGATCAGCCCCAACACGTTGATCGCCTCGGGCAGGATCTCCTCGTCCGGCGGCATCTCCGCCTGGAAGAAGAAAATGCCGCGCGGCCAGAGGAAGAGGTCGCAGACGAGGTCCTCGATGTGGGTGCGCAGGGTCTGCTGGATGGCGTCCGGCGCCAGCAGGCCCAGCTCGTGGAGGGCCGTGCCGAGGCGGGACCGGTTCTGAGTGCAGTAGCTCAGGGCGCGGAAGAGCTGGCCGTCGTCCAGATGGCCCTGGAGCAGCAGGTGCTGGCCGTAGTGCTCGGAAGGATCGTTGGAGAGGCAGCCGACCACGTCGCCGGCGTGGAAGTAGAGCCGCTTCTCGCGCTCGCTGCGGCGGAGCACCAGGGCTCCCGTGCAGCGTTCGTTCTTCGCCCACTGCAGGAGATCGCCAACGGGAAAGGCGCTGAGCCTCCCTGAGAATTCCATAGAGGACCGCACGGATTGTAGCAGGCCTGTACCAGGCCGGCGGGGAGAATTTTCCTTCGAAGGGGGGGTGTTATGCATGCTGCCATGAACCGCGCGAGATCCATCTTTTTCGGCAGTGCCCTTTTTTGCCTGGCGCTCCCGCTGGGAGCCGCCGAGTTTCCCTGCCGGCCGTGCGCCGGCTTGCGCCTCGAGCCCGCCCCTCCGGCCCCCGCCGCCGCGACTCCCGAAAGCCCGGCTCCCCCTGAAGCTCCCGCACCCCCCGCTCCCGCCGGTCCGGCGGACGTCGCCCGCACGCTGAAGGCGTCCGGCGGCCTGGAGCCCGGCACCCCGCTGCTGGTGGCGTGGGAGGTACAGCTCTCCGGTGATTCGGCGGCCGGCGCCGACGTGGCGGCCGCGGTGCGCGAGAGCGGTACAACGCCCTGGGTATCGCTGGTTTTCCGCACGCCGCCGCCGCTCGCGCAGAGCGCGGACCGGCTGCAAACCGAGCTGCGGGCGGCGGCCGCGGCCGCCGCCAAGGCGCCCGCCGACACCTGGTTCCAGGTCGTCTGGCGGCCGGAGACGGGAGAGTTTTCCGCCGCCGAGTACGCCTTCCTGCTCAAGCGCGCCGCGGTGGCCTTGAACGGCGCCCAGCCGCAGGCCCGGGTGGCCACGCAGCCGCTCGCCGCCGATGCGAAATCCCTCGAAGCCTTCTACGCCGAGGAGGTGGCGGCCTACGTGGATGCCGTGGCGCTCCAGCCGGCGGCCGCCGAGGCGCTCGCCGCGGCGGTCGAGGCGGTGCAGAACCTCGATCCGGGCCGTCCGGTGGTGCTGGATTCGCTGCCCCTGCCGGCCGATCCATCCGAAATCCTGGCCGACGCCGCCCGCAACTCCACGCGCGGCGTCGACGTCACGTTCTTCCGCGCGCCGGGCCTCGCGACCGGCTCGCTGATTCCGGTCCTCGCGCCGTTCGCGCTCCTCGCCCGCGAGTTCAAGGGCGACCTCTCCTACGATCCCGGCTCCTCGCCCGCCGGCGCGGAGGAAGCGTGGACGTTCGCGCGCGGCAAGGACCTGTCGCTGCGCGTGATCGCCCTGGCGCCGCCGGGCGCGCCGGAGCTGACGCTGCGCTTCGACGACCCCGAGCTGCGCCGGCCGGTGCGCTTCCCGATCGGCGGCCAGCGCGTGCCGCCGCCGAGCGGCCAGATCGCCGGCGGCAAGCTCGAGTTGCAAGTGGGCTCCCCCGGCCGCGTGGCCGTGCTCGGCCTCGACCGGCCGACGGCGGCCGAGCGCCAGGGCGTCGAAGAGAAGGTGACGGTGGCAAGCCAGCGCGAGATCCCCGTCGAAGAGATCCTGCGGCGGCTGCAGGCCTTCGAGGACGCGCAGAACCGCAAGCTCGAGCACTACAGCGCCGTCAACCACACCTCGCTGCGCTTCGCGCCCGCGGCGGGCACCCAGACGATCGAGGCGACGCTCGAAGGGCCGTTCTTCTTCGATCCCAAGACCGGCGCCGACTGGGCGTGGCAGACCCTCTACATCAACGGCGTGAAGTGGCGGGGCAAGAGCCTCCCCGAGATCCCGCTGATCCAGCCGGAAAAGGCGGCGGCCCTGCCGCTGGAGATCCACTTCACCAAGCAATACCGCTACCGGCTGCGCGGCTCCGAGACCGTGGACGGCCGCGACGCCTGGGTGGTCGACTTCGCGCCGGCGGGCGCCGGCGAGAGCGGCAAGCTCTACCAGGGGAGCGTCTGGGTGGACAAGCAGATCTTCGCCCGCCTGCGCACCCGCGCCGTGCAGATCGGCCTGGAGGGAGAGGTGCTCTCCAACGAGGAGACGCTCATCTATTCGCCGATCGACGCCAACGGCGCCGCCGCGCCCTGGTCGGCCCAGAGCTACGTCCTGCCGCTGCGGCTCGTCGGCCAGCAGATCCTCTCGGTGGTGAACGCCACCACGGTCGTCGAGCGGGAGACCCGGCTCACCGACGTGAAGGTCAACGATCCCACTTTCGCCGAGGCCCGCAAGCAGGTGCAGTCGACAGACGTCACCATGGTGCGCGACACGGAGAAGGGCCTCCGCTACCTGGTGAAGGACGACCAAGGCGAGCGGGTGGTCAAGGAAGGGTTCGACACCAACAAGCTGTTCGCCCTCGGCGGCGTGTTCTACGACGACGCGCTGGACTATCCCCTGCCGCTCGCCGGCGTCAACTACTTCTCCTTCGACTTCAAGGGCACGGGCAAGCAGGTCAACGTCTTCTTCGCCGGCGCCCTGCTCACCGCCAACGTCGCCGAGCCGCGCCTCTTCGGCAGCCGGTTCGACGCCGGCGCCGACCTCTTCGCGCTCGCCGTGCCCTTCTCCGACACCATCTTCGTGGACGACGTCGAGCGGCCGGAGCAGGAGATCAAGCAGCGCACGGCGAGCCTCGGCCTCAAGCTCGGCCACCCGCTCGGCGACTTCGTCAAGCTGCGCGCCGAGTACGATCTCCTGTCGTTCAACTACAGCGAGGCGGACGACACGGCGAAGAACTTCGTGCTCCCCAGCGACAACCTCACGCACTCGCTGGAGCTCGGCGTGAGCTTCGCCCGTTCGGGGTATGGGCTCGCGGCGAACGGCAGCTACAACCGGCGGTCGAAGTGGGATTTCTGGGGCCTGCCCGGCAATCCCGACTTCAGCGCGGACAAGAAGGACTTCCTGCGCTGGAACGCGCGGGCGAGCAAGAACTGGTACCTGCCGTACTTCCAGAAGGTCGGGCTGGAGCTCGACTACGCCGGCGGCTCGGACCTCGACCGCTTCAGCAAGTATCAGTTCGGCTTCTTCGGCGGCACCCGGGTGCACGGCTACCAGACCAACCGGTTGAGAGCGTCCGAGGTCTACGCCGGCCACGGCTCCTACGGCTTCGACGTCGGCAAGGCCTTCCATCTCGAAGCGGTCGGCGACGCCGCGCTGGCGACGGATGACGAGACCGGTCTCGACCGCGAGCTGCTCGCCGGCGTGGGCATCAACGGCACCTTCGTCGGCCCCTGGCAGACGGTGGTCAACCTCGACGTGGGCACCCCCGTCGCCGGGCCGGACAGCGGCTTCGTGCTGTACGTGGTGTTTTTGAAGCTGTTCAGGTAGGCCGCTTCGTTTTGACCTCTTCGCGGAGGGCCCGGTATCGGTCGAGCCGGGCCTTCAGCTCCGCCTCGAACCCCTCCCCCTTCGGCTCGTAGAAACGGGTTCCCTGCAGCGACTCGGGCAGGCAGTCGAGCCCGCCGACGCCTTCTTCCGTATGCGGCGCGTAGACGTAGCCGGCGCCGTAGCCGACGTCCTTCATCAGCCGCGTCGGCGCGTTGCGGATCGCCAGCGGCACCGGATCGGCCGGGCGCTCCTCGACCGTCCTTCGCGCCGCCTTGTAGCCCTCGTAGGCGGCGACGCTCTTCGGCGCCAGCGCGAGATAGAGCACGGCTTGCGCCAGCGCCAGCTCTCCTTCCGGCGAGCCCAGCCGATGATACGAGTCCCAGGCGGCGAGGGCCTGCGGCAGCGCCTGCGGATCGGCGAGCCCCACGTCCTCGCTAGCGAAGCGGATCATCCGGCGGGCGATGTACAAGGGGTCCTCGCCGGCGGCGAGCATGCGGGCGAGCCAGTAGATCGCGGCGTCCGGGTCGCTCTCGCGCAGCGACTTGTGGAGCGCCGAGATGAGGTTGTAGTGCTCCTCGCCCGACTTGTCGTAGAGCAGCACCTTGCGCTGCGCCACCCGCCGCACGGTCTCCTCGTCGATCCGTCCATTGTCAGCATCGGCCGCCGCCAGCTCCAGCAGGTTGAGCGCTCTCCGCGCATCGCCGGAGGCGAGCTGCGCCAACGTCTCCAGGGCGTCATCGTCGGCTTCGATTCCCGAGCCGCCCAGGCCCCGCTCGGAGTCGCCCAGCGCCCGCCGCATCAGCTCGATCAGGCCGACCGGCTGCAGAGGCTCGAGAACGATCACGCGGGCGCGGGAGAGGAGCGCCGCGTTCAGCTCGAAGGAGGGGTTTTCGGTCGTCGCTCCCACCAGCACCACGTCGCCGCTCTCGACGTAGGGGAGGAAGGCATCCTGCTGCGCGCGGTTGAAACGGTGGATCTCGTCGATGAAGAGGAGGGTGCGCCGGCCCTGCGCTCTCCGCAGGCGCACCGCCTCGGCCATGACCTCCTTGACCTCCTTGATGCCGGAGGTGACGGCCGAGAAGGGGACGAAGTGCGCGGCCGTCTCGGCGGCCATGATGCGCGCGAGCGTCGTCTTCCCCGTCCCCGGCGGACCCCAGAAGATGAGCGACGGCACGCGGTCGGCGGCGATGGCGCGGCGCAGGAAGCCGTCCGCACCCACCACCTTCTCCTGGCCGATGATCTCGCCGAGGCTGCGCGGCCGCATGCGCTCGGCGAGGGGCGCGGCGGCGGGCGGGGACGCCGTGGTGGACGACGGCGATGGCTGGTCGTCGAAGAGGCTTCGCGGCACCCGGGCTCCCCTACGCGGTCTTCTCCACCTCCACGCGCGCGTCGTTGAAGCAGGCTCCCTGGCCGAGGTCGGTGTAGGTGTCCGGCGAGAGAGCGTTCGAGGTGGTGCCGGAGAAGGTGTTGTGGCTCCACAGGCCCTTGGGGAGGAGAACCACGCCCGGTCGCAGGTCCGGGTTGAGCCGCACCGGCACCTGCACCTCTCCGAGGTCGTTCCACACCCGCACCGCATCGCCGTCGGCGAGGCCGCGGGCCGCGGCGTCGCGCGGGTGGATCTCCAGGGGGATCCGCTTGCGCACGAGCTGCCCGAAGGTGGAGCTGATCGTCCGGTTCGTCGCCGGAGAGATGAGGGCCAGCGGATAGCGTCCGTTCGCACGCTCCTCCTGGAAGGTGTAGAGCCCGTGCGGCGCTTCGCGGTCGAGCGCCTCGGGAACCAGGTGAATCTTGCGGTCCGGAGTGAGCGGAAAGGCGTCGACGAACTGGATAGGCGCGAAACCGGTATCGGGAACGGCGATGCCGTCGCGCTCCAGCTCGCCGCGGATCCGTTCGGAGCGCCCCAGAAGCGTCGCGGCGAGGTCCTCCGCCGTCTCCGGCTCGCCGGGCCGGGCGAGATCCAGCCGTCGGATCAGCTCGGCGAAGACCTCCGGGTTGGGCCGCGCCTCGCCCGCCGCAGCAGCCACCGCCGGCGTGCGGTGGAGCACGTAGGCGCCGTACCCGCGGGACATTTCCGTATGCTCCACGAAGTGGGTGGTCGGCAGCACGAGGTCCGCCATGCGGGCCGTATCCGTCCATGCCTGCTCGAAGACGATGGTGAAGAGGTCCTCGCGCGCGAGTCCCCGGCGCACCTTCTCCTGGTTCGGCATCGTCGCCAGCGGATTGCAGTTGTAGACGAAGAGGATTTTGACGGGTGGATCGTCGCGCTCCAGCAGCGTCTCGCCGAGCCGGTTCATGTTGATCACGCGGGTGGACGCCTCGGGCTCCGCCACGGCCGCCGCGGAGTCGAGCGACCAAGCGCCGGAGTTGCTCAGCACGTAGCCGCCGCCGCGCACGCCGAACTTCCCCGCCACCGCCGGCAGGGCGAGGACGGAGGCCACGGCCGAGCCGCCGTTGCGGTTGCGCTCCAGCCCCCAGCCGCAGCGGATCACCGCCGGCGAGGTCTCCGCGTACAGGCGGACGAACCGCTCGATCTCCTCGGACGAAACCCCGGAGACCGCCGCGGCGCGCTCGAAGGTCCACGGCTGAGCCCGCCGCCGCAGCTCCTCCCAGCCTGTGGTATGGGCGGCAAGGAAGCCGAGGTCCGCCCGTCCTTGCTCGAACAGCCAGCGGATCATCGAGAGCGCGACGGCGAGGTCGCTCCCCGGCCGCAAGGGCAGATAGAGGTCCGCCTGCTTCGCCAGCGGCGTCCGGCGCGGATCGATCACCACGAGGCGGGCCCC